>JACIWU010000013.1 GCA_014360805.1 Chloroflexota bacterium | reverse complement strand
CTTCGTGCACGTAGCGCGGGGGTTTAGCCCCGCGCGGCCATGCCGACCTCACCCCCTCTGTCCCCCTCTCCGCGCGCGGAGAGGGGGATGCCCAAGGCACGGGGTGAAGTGCGTGTGCCCACGGCGATTGCTTGGGCGCTATGCGCCCTCGCAATGATAGTCGTCAGCACACGTCGGAACAGTGGCGTCAGGGATGCCCTTGACGCCTCTTTTGTTTCCCGCTATACTTGGTGCATCACCGCAAAGGAGGTGGCCTATGGCGCTCTATTGCAGCCGAGAGATTTTTGAGGCCCTGGAGGGCCTGTCGTTTCCCGCGACCAAGGCGCAGATCATGTCCTACGTAACCCAGCGCGATGCCCCCGAGGCGGTTCTCATCTCGCTGAACAGCCTGCCCGACGGGGTGGAGTTCAGCGATATCGGGGCCGTCTGCGACAACGTCAGCATCGTGTGCTCGCTAGACGTCTACCGCGCGCTGGAGGGCATCCGCTTCCCCGCGACCAAGGCCGAGTTGCTGGCCTACGCGGTGAGCCGAAACGCGCCGGAGAGCGTCCTGTCGGCTCTGCGGGCGCTGGCCCCGCGCCATCGCTACCTCAGCATCGGTGAGGTCTGCAGCAACGTGCTGGTGGTGGAAGGCGAGGAAGTGCTGGCCAACGTTACGGTCAGCGCCATCTACGAGAGTGGCGTGTTCCGCCCTGTAGAGGCCGTCCCCCTTCCGGACGGGTTGCGCGTGCGCCTGATTGTAGAGCCGCTCGGAAAAGCGTAGCGAGGTGCGCATGAGACAGCGTAGAGGGTGCCTTGAGGGGCTATTCCAGGTCTTCTTGCTCACCGCGGCCTTTGACTGGCTGGAAAAGCGGTTCGGGTTCGGTCGCCGCACTTCCTGCACGGGCTGCGGCTGCGGGGTCATCCTGCTCATCATCTTTCTCATCCTGCTGTGCAACATCATCGGCGGCACAGATTGGTTCCGGCTGAAGGCGCTGTTGCCTTAGCGGTTGGGGGGAGCGATGCGGGTGGTGATTTCCGAAGAGCGCCTGGAAACCCGTGGCCACACAGACATCCTGGACATCACGGCCCGCGTCCAGGCCGCCGTGTCCCAGGCGGGCGTGGTCAACGGCGTCGCGGTGGCGTTCGTCCCTGGCTCCACGGCGTCCATCACGACGATTGAGGACGAGCCTGGACTTCACGCCGATTTGCGGGCGGCGCTGGAGCGCCTCGCGCCCGAAGGCGCTGCCTACCAGCACGACCGCCGCTGGGGCGACGGCAACGGCTACGCTCACGTGCGGGCCGCGATCCTGGGGCCTTCGGTGGCCGTCCCCATCCAGGGCGGCCGGCTCATGCTGGGCACCTGGCAGCAAATCGTGCTGGTGGATTTTGACAATCGCCCCCGCGCCCGCCGCGTGGTGATTCAGGTCATCGGCGAGTGAGCCTATGCTGTCCCGCCGCGTTGTGCTTCTCGCGATCGCCATCGCGGGCGTGGCGCTGCTGGTCTATCTGCTGACCCTGGCCCCCGGCGTCGGATTCACCGACAGCGGCGAACTCATCGTCGCCGCGTACACGCTGGGCATTCCCCATTCGCCCGGATTCCCGCTGTACGTCCTGCTGGGCTGGATTTTCGGCCGCCTGCCCTTCGGCGCGGTCGCCTGGCGGCTGAACCTGATGTCGGCGATGTGGGCTGCGGTGGCGGTGGGCGCGTTCCTCCTGCTGGCGCGGCGCACCCTGCACGAGGAGCCGCTCCACGAACCCGAGCGAACGGGCGCGAAGAAACGGGAAGTCGTCCGCGCGGATTCGCGCCATTCGCGGCTGGCCCCCGTTCTCGCCGCCGGGTGCGCGGGGCTGTGCCTGGCCTTTGGCATCACGCTGTGGAACTGGGCGACCGTGGCCGAGGTGTACACGCTCCAGGCTGCGATTTTGACCCTCATGCTGTGGGCGTTCTTCGCCGCGCTGTGCGGCGGGGGCCGCGGAGCGTGGTTCGCCGCGGGGTTGTGCGTCGGCCTGGGGCTGGCGAACCACCACGTGATGACGCTGGTGTTCGCGCCCGCCATGCTGTTCCTGCTGCTGTCCGCGCGTGAGCACAGGCGCGCTTTCGGGCGCGGCTGGATTCCCGCGATGCTGGGGCTGTTGCTCGGCCTCTCGCTCTACCTGTACCTGCCCATCCGCGCGGCGCAACAGCCGCTCTTGAACTGGGGCAACCCGGTCAACCTGCAACGGTTCGCGTGGCACGTCACGGGCCGGCAGTACCAGGTCAACCTGTTCGCCGTGCCGCTGTCGGCCATGCTGGACAACCTATCCTTCGGCCTGCGCCTGTGGTGGGGGCAGTTCACGCCGACGGGGCTGCTGCTGGCGGCGTGGGGGTTTGCGGCCATGGCCCGGCGCGACCGCCGTCTGGCGCTGTTCTGCGCCCTCGTGGTGGCCGTGGATGTGGCCTTCGCGGCGCACTACGACATCGCCGAGGACAGCGACGCCTATTACATCCCCACGTTCCTGATGACGGCGTTGGGAATCGCCTGGGGTGCGCACGCGGTTCTGGCCCGGTTCCGCGGCGCGCTGCGCGCTTCGGGGCGCGGTGGGCGTGGAAAGTCCAACCGCACGGCGCACCTGCCCATCGCCTACGCGGCGCTGGCCGTGCTGGTTGCCCTGAACCTGGGCCTGCACTGGCGGCAGTCCGACAAGCATCGGCTGTACCTGCCCGAGGACTACGCCGCGCAGGTTCTGGCCGAGTTGGAGCCGGGAGCGACGTTTCTGACCCGCGACTGGCAGGCGTACTCGCCGCTGCTGTACGGCCAGCACGTGGAGGGGCTGCGCCCCGACGTCCGCATTGTTGACGTGGAATTGCTACGCCGCACGTGGTACCTGGACTACCTGGCCCGCCAATATCCCGACCTGGTGTCGCGGTGCCGCGCCGAACTGGACGCCTACCGCGAGCAACTGCGCCTGTTTGAGTACGGCTTGCCCTACAACCCCGCCACGATTCAGGAGCGGTACATCGCCCTCATCAATGCGCTCATCCGCGAGGGGCAGCCCGCCCACGTGGGGCTGGACATGGAGGAGGGCGTGGGTAGCGGATACGTGGGGGTTCCCCTGGGGGTAACGGTGGCCCTGCGCGAGCAGGACGCATTTGAGCCTTTTGACACGGCCAGCGTGCGTGGCCGTGGGCTGAACGACGGCACGATTCCCGTGGATGCCGTGGTCAAGAAGATTCGCCGCACCTACGCGGCGGTGCGGGCGTACCGTGGCGTGTACCTGGCCCGCCACGGCCGCCCCGACGAGGCGCTGGGGACATGGGGCGAGGCCGCCGCGCTGGATCCCGAGTATGCGCTGCCGCACCGCCTGGCGGGGGACCTGTACGCGCAGATGGGCCGCGCCGCCGATGCCCGCGCCGCCTACCTGCGCGCGCTGGCCATCAACCCGTGGGACGCGGCGGCGCAACAGGGGCTTCAAGCCCTTGGCGGCACGCCGCAATAGCCTCTTGCAGCGCCAGGCGTATGGGCGTGTAGGTCAGGCCGAGTTCCCGCTCGGCCTTGCTCCCGTCAAATCGGAACCCCTCGCGCGTGGTGCGCATGGCGTCCACCGAGATCACCCAGCCGCGGTCGCGGGACATGCCCCACACAGGTGGCCGCTTCACCCGATCCGCAATCCACGTCAGCACGCCCGCGATGGTCATGATGGCGAACCCCGGCAGGTGCAGTCGGGGCATGGGCGCACCCGACAGTTCGCTGATGAGGGCGCTGTACTGTCGGTTGGACAGTTGCTCCTTGCCCAGGAGGTACTTCTCCCCGATGTTGTCGGGCTTCTCCAGCGCCCGCGCGATGCCTTCGGCCACGTCGCGCACGTGCACGTAGGTGAACACGGCGTCGTCAAAGCCGGTGGCGGGGATGCGGCCCCGCAGGAAGTCGCGGATGTACAGGCCGGTGAACTTGGGGTCGCCCGGGCCCAGAACCACACCCGGGTAGATGACGACGAGCGGCAGGCCGCGCTTCTGGTGCAGTTCCCACGCGACAAGGTCGCCGGCGTACTTGGTGCGGGCATATTCGCTGAACCGCACGGGGCCGACGGGACTGTCCTCGGTGAAAGGGCAATCGGCGGGGCAGCCGTAAACCGCTGCCGTGCTGATGTGGACGATCTTGGCGATGCCCGTTTCCAGCACGCTCTCCATGACGTTGCGGGTGCCGTCTATGTTGACGGCGGCGTACAGGGAGCGGTCGGGCTGCCAGAACGAGTAGAGATTCGCCAGGTGGACGGCCCAGTCGCACCCCCTCATGCCGGCCAGGACGGAGTCCTTGTCCAGCACGTCGCCGATGATGACGGTGGCGCCCACCTCGCGAAGCCAGGCGGGGTCGCTGGTCTTGCGCGCCAGGCACACCAGTTCGTGCCCGTCCTGCATCAGGCGGACGACTACGTGCCTGCCGATGAACCCCAGCGCGCCGGTGAGGAAGACTCTCATGGCCGCTCCTTGCTGTGCTGCCTACGCCTCGCGTTCGGGCGCGGGCTGCGGCGTGGGCAGACGTGCGCCGTTGAGGAAGACGAGCGAGCCGAGGAAGCCGAGCAGCATGATGACCGCACCGGTGTAGTAGGGCATGTGGTAACTGATGCTGAAGACGGCGCCGCCCCACAACGGCCCGGCCACCCGCCCCAGGCTCATGAATGACTGCTGCAATCCCATCGCCGTGCCCTGCCCGGCATCGGCGCGCTTGGACACATACGACGAGAGCGAGGGGTTCAGGAACGCGCTGCCCAGGTTCTGCACGGCCACGAACCCGATGAGCGTCAGCAAGTTGGTGGCGCGGGTAACCAGCACGTACCCGATGGCCGTCATCAGCAGGGCCGCGCGGCTGACGGTGATCTCGCCCCAGCGGTTGACGGCTTTCCCCACGGCGACGCCTTGCAGCACAACCCCGATGATGCCCACGACGGTGAACACCGTGCCCACCTCGGCGCTGCCGAACCCCAGTTTGGCTTCCACGAACAGCGCGAACATGGATTCCAGGTTGCCCATGGCGAAAGCCACGAGGAACGACAGAAAGAAGACATACCCCAGATTCCCCTTGAGCGCGGCCCAGAGCGACGGGCGCCGCGCCCGAGGCCCCTGCTGCGTGCGCCGTTCGGGCGGGAGCGATTCGGGCAGCAGGAAGAAGGCGAGGGCGGCCGTGAGGAAGCCCAGCCCTGCCGCCATGAAGAACGGTGCGCGGAAACTGAGCACGCCCAGGTAGCCCCCAATAGCCGGGCCGAAGATCATCCCCAGGCCCATGGCCGCGCCCATGAGGCCCATCCCGCCGCCCCGATCCCGCTCCGAGGTGGAGTCGCCGATATACGCCATGGCCGTGGGCAGGGTGGCAGAGGTCAGGATGCCGCCCAGAATCCGCGCTGCGAACAGCATCCATAGGCGCGTGGCCATCGCGAACATGAGGAAGGTGAAGCCGAAGCCCAATAGCCCCAGCAGAAGCACGGGGCGCCGCCCGACGCGATCCGAATAGCGGCCCCAGAGAGGCGCGCAGAGGAATTGCATGAGGGAATAGGACGCCATGAGCAGGCCCAGGTGCAGCGACGTGGCCCCCATGGATTCGGCAAAGTACGGCAGGATGGGGATGATGATGCCGAACCCCACCATGATGATGAACAGGCCGATGAACAGAATCAGAATTTGGCGGTTCTTCATGGGCAATCCTTGGGTGAGATATTTCGCAACGCGAATTGTATGCCTCTGGGCGAGGCGTGTCAATTCGCGACGGGGGTGAACCGTGGCTATCCGCCCCCCACTTCCCGCGCCAGGATGCGCCGCACGATCGCCGCCGAGGCCGCATAGGTCGCGTCCACGCCAAAGTACGACAGGCTCTTGGACAGCAACTCCTGCCGTCGGCTGTAGGGGGTGTCCGATGCGTAGTGGATGATCCCGATGTCAAACCAGGCGTTGATGAACAGGTTGACGATTTCGTTGATGGGGTAACGTTTGGGGTAGATGTTCTCGTACACGGCGCTCAGGTAAGGCCCTGCCTCCATCTCAATGTCGGTGTAGCCCTCGCGGTAGAACACGTGCATGAAGTCGCGGTTCTGCAGGAAGGTTCCGCGAACGGTTACGGCCTTCTGGTTGTCAAAGACCGCGCCTTGCAGCAGGTAGGGGGCCACATCGCCCGCCGAGAAGCAGTTCTTGAACAGGAAGGTGTTCTGCGAGTGCTCGTCGTATACGACGTTGGGGATCATCACGTCGCCGACGCGGCCGTTCAGGGTGGCGGCCTTGCCCATGGCGTAGAACCCGCGGAGTTCGCCCAGGTTGGCCGTGGCCTGCGTCAGCACCAGGTAGGCGGCCATGCCCAGCGGATAGTCCACGTTGAAGATGAGCGCAGGGCTTTCGGCCAGCCGCTCCAGGCGCGGCATCTGGATCCGACGGTCAAACCGCTCGGGGCGCAGTCGGCGCAGGTCAATCACCTGCGCGCCGATGTCCAGCGCCGCCGGCGCCGAAATCCGCAGGATGCCGCTCTCGGCTTCCCACGCCCGCATGGCCTCGCGCAGATGCCGATACGACGGGTGCGAGGCGCACAGGCGGTAGGCGTAGTACAGCAGGTTCTCCATCCCCGGCTCGCCTGTCCGACGGAGCCGCTGGTACTCGTCCCACAGACCCTCGGGGTTTTCCTGCCGCAGGTACTCGGCGATCTCGGCCTCGCGCGTTACGGCGAACCCCGACAGGAGATTCGCGATGCTGTGGGTGTTGCTGGAGACGAAGTACACGGGGCGCTGATTCAGCCCCAGGCTATCCGCCGCCCGCTCAATCTCGCGCCACCACTCTTCGGTAGCCTTGCGGTAGTCCACGAACGAGCCTGCCAGCAGCAGGATGGACATGGACTTGCGCCGCTGGGCAATGGTCAGAAGGTGGCGCGGCCATTCCTCGCCCCACAGGGCGTAGAGCCGCGCGAAGTCGGCCTCGGACAACTCCAGGGCCAGGCGGACGCTTTCGGCTTCCGACGGGGTCAGGGGGGCGTTGTTCTCCGCGTGCTTCCGAAGGATGTCCTCGGCGGGCGTGTTGGCCAGGTGCGCGTGGATCTTGTTCCATTCTATCTGGAGCGCCACCAGCATGGGCACCAGGTCGTCTATGTCCGAGACACTGGCGATCTGCGCGGCCAGGGTGTCCTTGCCGTCAAAGAAGGCCCTGCGCCGCCGCCCAGGGGACTGGACAGGCATCCACTCGCGGATGTCGGGGTATCCCCGGCGCATGAAGACCTCGGGTGTCTGGCCCAGCACGACGAGCCGCACCCGCTCCATCACGGGGGGCAATCGGAGATAGGCGTAGATGAACGCGCCCAGGTCTATGATGGGGTCTTCGGCGTGCAGGTGCAGCGAGGAGTTCATGCCCGCGTGGGTCTCCTCCAGCGAGCGTATCTGAATCTCGCCGCTGCTGCGAAGGAGAGAGTAGTACGTGCGCGTGTACAGCGCGATCTCTTCGTTCCCCGGCGATGGGATCGTCCTGTCCATATGGTGCCTCTCCGCGCGTGGCGCGGCTATCCGCCCGCCACGGGTTCAAACAGGTACAGCGTGTCCCCGTCCTTGAGCGCAAACGATGCCGCCCGTCCTCGCGGCACGATGCGGCTGTTGACGAACAGCGAGTAGGGCACGGCGGGCGCCCGCAGCATTGGCTCCAGTTCGGGCCATCGGGCCGAAAGGGCCGCCAGGCAGTCGGCCACGGTTGCCCCGTCGGGCAATTCCAGCGTGATTGGGCCTTCCCCGCCGATCTTGGAGCGAAACAGCGGATCCAGTTTCAGCGTGATGCGCATGGCGGTTGTCGTCCCCGTATCCAGGGTTCTGCACGCTCGTTGACTAGGTAGAGACCTGTGTGCACCTGCATTCTAGCATGGATTGCCGTGTGGGACAAGTGGGGCGGGCTGGCCCGCCTCTTGCACACCGGCTCTGGGGGCGGAAAGTCGCACGCCGGTTGCGTCGTTGTTTCAGCGCGTAGGGTGGCTATCCCTAGCCGCCGGGCTGATGGTCGGGTATGGAAACCCGACCTACGGTCAGGTATGGAAACCTGATCTGCGGATGGGGCCGAAAACCGTGGATTCGGTTCCATCTTGTGTTGGCGGCCGGGGCGCGACGCGCTTTCGGAAGTGCGTCGCACCTATGCCCATGGCGCGACCAACAGACTTTGGAACCGAGACAACCCGCGGGCACGGTTGCGCTGTTATGTCAGGCGTGGTATAATGAGCCACAAGGCAGTTGCCGGGTCGCCCACCTCGCCCTGGCAAACTGCGCAACCTAGGGTGTATTTGCGACCGCGGAGGAAAGGCAAATGCACGTTCTCGTGGTAGATGACGATGCCCCCAGCGTGAAGATGATCGCCTTCCTTCTACGGGAGGAAGGGTACACGGTAAGCACGGCCGACAACGGCATCAAGGCCCTGGAACTGGTAGAAAAGGAGTCGCCGGACCTGGTGATTCTGGATGTGATGATGCCGCACATGGACGGGCACGAGGTTTGCCGCCGCATCCGCAGCAAGAAGAAAGTGCCCATCATCTTCCTGTCGGCGCGGGGCGAGACGGCGGACCGCGTGCAGGGTCTGGAACTGGGCGCGGACGACTATCTGGCCAAGCCCTTTGAGCCGGCCGAGTTGCTGGCGCGGGTGAAGGCCGTCCTGCGGCGCACCGAAGCCTACGCCACGGGCGAACCGCAGGGGCGGCTCGTGGTCGGCGACTTCGTTCTGGATCCGCTGGAAAACAAGGCGACGGTGCGCGGCAAGACCGTGGACCTCACGCCCATTGAGTTTCGGCTGCTGTACTGCCTGGCCCGCAACGCCGGACGAGTCCTGTCGCAGGACTTCCTGCTGACGGCCGTGTGGGGGTACGACTACGAAGGGTACAGCAACCAGGTGGCCGTGTACGTGAGGCGGCTGCGCAACAAAATAGAGGCAGACCCGGCCCATCCGGAGTATCTGCTCACCGTGCGGGGGTTGGGCTATCGGTTTGAGGCGTAGCGCCGGGGCTGCCCCGGTATTCGCATTGCGGAGCGGTAGTCTTATGAAAAACACTGAAACCCGAAGGCAACAGGGCATTCGCCTTGCTGTTGCGTTTGGCGTCGCGGGCCTCTTGCTGCTGGGGGTCTTCTTCATTGGCGGCCAGGCGGCTCGCGCGGGCGTTACTCCCCATGCGGGCTTCCTGGACACCCCCGCCGCGCCCCCAGTACCGCCCCAGGCGGCCGAGGCGGCCACGTGGGACGAGTTCGCGCCCACGGGCTGGATCACCCAGAGCCTGGTCTCGGCCAGCGTCTCCGTTACCGACGCGGACGGGCTACAGGATACCACGGCGCAATACTCGTACTCCACCGATGGCGGCGGGTCCTGGTTCTCGTGGGGGCAGACGGGCCTTTCCATCGCCGGCGACCTGACGACCACCAAGCGGATGACCGTTACCAACCTGTTCCTGCCCGACTCGGCCACCGACAACCTCATCATGTTTCGTATCCTGGACGGGGCCGCGATGACGGAGACCAGCCCGGCCTATCCGCTCCAGGTGGACTCCACAGCGCCCGCCTCTTCGGTAACGACCGACGGCTGGTTCAAGACCCTCTCGGTCATCACGGGCACGGCGTCGGATGCCACGTCGGGCGTTGCGCGGGTGGACATCCTCATCCAGCGCGGCGACAACAATCAGTACTACAACGGCGTCGGCTGGCAGGGGAGTCCCTTGTGGCTCCTGGCCACCGGCACGACGAGTTGGTCCTATTCTTTCGCGCCCACCGAGACCGTAACCTACAACGTGTCCTCGCGCGCCACGGATGTGGCCGGCCTGGTGCAGACCGCGCTCGGCTCGGGCACCATCCACTTTGACAACACCGCTCCCACCTCGGCCGTCGGGACGTCGGGCTTCTACCGCGCCGCCACGTGGACGGGCTTCATCACGGGCACGGCCAGCGACGTGGGTTCCGGCGTGCAGAAGGTGGAGATCACGCTGAGGCGCGTGAACGACGGCCTGTACTACGACGGCAGCGGGTGGGTCGGCTCGGCCGTGTGGCTGCTCGCCAGCGGCACAGAATCGTGGTCCTACGCCTTCACGCCCGAGCCGGGGATGACCTACGAAGTGCGTTCGCGCGCCACCGATAACGTGGGCAACGTGCAATCCCCTCTGTCGGCGGCGGCCACGTTCATGCTGGACATCGGGCTGCCCACCTCGGCCGTGGGCACCAGCGGCTACTATGGGACTCTCACGTGGACGGGCAACATCACCGGAACCGCCGAGGACGCCGAATCGGGCGTTGCACGGGTGGACATCACCATCCAGCGCGGCGACACCAATCAGTACTACAACGGCTCGTGGTGGCAAGCCACTCCGGTGTGGCTGCTCGCCAGCGGCACGACGGCCTGGCACTATCCGTTCGCGCCGGAGCACGGCAAGACCTACACCATCCAGTCCCGCGCCCAGGATGCCGCCGGCAACCAGCAAACTGCCTACGGCACGGGCACGCTCGTCTACGACAGCGGCGTCCCCACGTCCTCGGTAACCACCAGCGGGCTGCTGGGCAAGACGGCGTGGACCGGCACCATCGCCGGCCTGGCGTCGGATGACTTCGTGGGCGTGGATGTGGTGCACATTACCGTGCGCCGCCCCGACGGCCAGTACTATGACGGCAGCGGGTGGGCGTCCTCACCCACGTGGCTGCTGGCCTCGGGCACCAACGCCTGGACCTACCCGTTCACCCCGACGCAGGGCATCACGTACACGGTGCAGTCCAGGGCCACCGACCGCGCGGGCAACGAGCAGACCACTTACGGCTCAGCGTCATTCTCCTACGACGGCACCGACCCCACGTCCACGGTGGGTGTATCCGGCTACTACGGGCCGCTGACGTGGTCGGGGGCCATCACCGGCACCGCGGCGGATGCCGAGTCGGGGCTACAGTCGGTGGCGCTGTCCATCAAGAAGTCGGACAACACGTTCTGGAACGGGACAACGTGGCAGCCGATTGAGATCTGGCTGCCCGCCACAGGCACGGCCAACTGGTCGTACCCGTTCTCGCCCCAGCACGGCGAGACGTACACGGTGCGTGCCAAGGCCACCGACCGCGCGGGCAACGAGCAGACGACGCCGTCGCAATCCACCTTCTCCTACGACGCGGCCATCCCCGTCTCGGCCATCGCGACCTCCGGCTTCTACCGCCTGGATACGTGGACGGGGCAGATTACCGGCACGGCCTCGGACGAAGGCTCGGGCCTCCAGCGGGTGGAACTGACGGTGCAGAGACCCGATAACTACTACTATAACGGGTCCGGCTGGCAGGCGACGGAGTTTTGGCTTCTGGCCACGGGCACGGATGCCTGGCAGTACGCCTTCACGCCAACGGATGGCTTGACGTACACGGTGCGTTCGCGGGCGCTGGACGTGGCAGGGAACATCCAATCCGTCTATGCGAGCAGTTCGTTCTGCTACGACCTCCAGCCGCCCGATTCGCAGGTGGCCACCAGCGGCTACTACAACGCCCTGACGTGGACAGGCGCCATCACCGGCACGGCTACCGATGCCACTTCGGGCGTGCTGGCCGCGGCCATCACGGTGCAGCGTTCGGGTGATGGAAGGTACTGGAACGGCGCCGTCTGGCAGGTTGCGCAGACGTGGATCACCGCGACCGGCACGACGACCTGGACCTACCCGTTCAGTCCCGAGTCGGACCGGGTGTACACCGTAACCTCGCGCGCCGTGGACAAGGCCGGCAACACCGAGACCACCTACGGCAGCGCCTCGTTCGCGCTGGACGTGCAGGAGCCCGACTCCATCGTGGGCACGGTGGGCTTCTACCGCGCCACCACGTGGACGGGTGCCATCACCGGCACGGCCTCGGCGGGGGTTTCGGGCGTCGCCCGCGTGGAGATCACCGTACAGCGCAGCACGGACGACAAGTACTACAACGGCAGCGGTTGGCAGTTGACCTCCCAGTGGCTCACGGCGACGGGGACCCTGAACTGGAGTTACCCCTTCAGTCCGACGGAGTCGGTTACCTACACGGTGCAATCTCGCGCGTGGAGCGTCTCGGGCAATCCGGAGTTGACCTACGGGACCGGCCAGTTCATCTACGACAGCACGCCGCCGACGGCTACCCTGGAGACGTCGGCGGCCTACCGCACGGCCACATGGCCCGGCGCCATCGCCGGAACGGCTGCCGATGCGGGCGTAGGCGTGGATTTCGTGGACTTCACCCTGCAGCGCAGTTCGGACAGCAAGTACTTCTCCGGCAGCGTGTGGGTGGGGAGTCCGGTGTGGTTGCGCGCCACCGGCGCCGAGACCTGGGCCTACACCTTTGCGCCGCCGGTGGAAGCCATCTACACCGTGCAGATGCGCCCGACGGATAAGGCCGGCAACGCGCAAGATCCGCCGACGCCATCTACGTTCATCGTGGACAATACCGCGCCCTTCGCGCCCACCGAGCCGCAGTACTACGACGGCTGGAAGAATACCAACGTGTTCACCGTAACCTGGACGAACGCGCCCGACCTGTCGGGCATTGCCGGCGCGTACTACAAGTTCACGCCGCCGACCTCGCCCACCGACGCTGTGCGCTTCGTCAGCACCACCAACACCATCACGGACATCAGCGTGCCGGCCGAGGGGGTTTGGGATATCCACCTGTGGCTTCAGGACAACGCGGGCAACGTGAACCACAACCGCCGCCTGGTGTGGCCGGGCATGTTCAAGTACGACGCCACGCCGCCCCAGACGACCCATGCCCTTTCGGGGCCAGCCGGCGACAATGGCTGGTTCCGTGGCGCGGTAACAGCCACCCTGACCGCGGTGGATCAGCCGGGGCTGTCCGGCGTGGATCAGCGCTTCTACCAGGTGGACGCGGGCGCATGGCTCACCACCACGGCTTCGTTCGTGATGTCGGGCGATGGCGTCCACACGTTTGAGTACTATTCCACCGACAACGCCGGCAACGTAGAGGCCACCCATGCGTACAGCGTGGGCATAGACACGGCCGCGCCGTCGGTTACGCACACCCTGTCGGGCACGTTGAGCGCGACGGGGTGGTACACGTCGCCGGTTACCGTGATTCTGGACGGCACCGACGCCACATCGGGCGTGGGGGAAGACGGGTATCGCTATCGCATGGGGACGATCGGCCCGTGGCTGTCGGGCAAGACGTTCGTCGTGGGCGGCGAAGGGACGCGCACGTTCTACTACTACGCCATTGACCGCGCGGGCAACGAGAGCGAGGTCATGTCGGGCACGGTGCGCGTGGACACGATTCCGCCCACCAGCAGCATCCAGATCAGCGGCGCGGTCGGCGACAACGGGTGGTATCGCTCGTCGGTCGGCGTTACAATCTCCGTTACGGATACGACATCCGGCCCGGCCGAGGGCGAGGTGTACTACCGGCTGGACGGTGGCCCGTGGGTCAAAGGCAACACCGTGGGCATCTCCGCCGATGGCGACCACGTCCTGGAGCATTACGGCGTGGACGAGGCGGGGAATCGGGGCGAACCGCAGGCAAGCCCGGTGCGCATTGACACCACAGCGCCCGGAATGCCGATGGATTTGACGCCTTCGCCCACGACGTGGACCAACGTGAACCACTTCAGCATCTCGTGGACCCCGCCGGCGGACACGTCGGGGATTGCAGGCGCCTACTATAAACTGGACGCCGAGCCGACGTTCAACACCGACGGCACGTATGTCCCCGGCGGCACCCGCATTGACGACATCACCGTGTCTGGCGAGGGCAGGCACAGCATCACCGTCTGGCTGCGCGACATGGCGGGGAACACCAGTTTTGTGAACCGTGCCGCCCGCATCAATGCGTTCCTGTACGACCCGCTGCCGCCCATCACGAATGCCTCGCTGAACGGCACGCTGGGCAACAACGCCTGGTTCACTTCGCCGGTTACCGTTACTTTCGTGTCGCAGGATCAGCCGGGGCTGTCCGGCGTTTCCGGCGTGGCCTATCGGGTAGATGCGTCGGCGTGGGTTACCGAGACGGGCGTCGCCACGGCGATGGCGGCGATCAGCACGCCCGGCAAGCACGTCGTGGAGTACCGCGGGCTGGACGCGGCAGGCAATGTGGAAGTCGTGCGCTCCCTCACCGTCCGCATGGACAATCGGCCGCCCGCCGCCCCAACCGATGTGCGCGTAACGCCTTCGGGGTGGTCCAGGGGCAGCACCTTCACGGTAACCTGGAAGAACCCGCTGCCCGCCGATGATTCCGGCATCGCGGCGATGTACTACAAACTCAACGCCCCGCCATCCGGGCCGACGGACGGGACGCGCGTGGCCGTTGTGGTCCCCAGCGCCTCCATCAACGTTACGGCCAACGGCGAGCATGACCTGTACGTCTGGCTGGAAGACGTGGCCGGGAACGTGGGCTATCAGAACTACGCCTGGCTGCCGCGGGCGATCCGCCGCGACGCGCTGCCGCCTACCGTTACGCACACCCTGGCGGGCACGCTAGGCTCCGAGAACTGGTACGTGTCGCCGGTTACGGTAACATTCGCGGCCACCGACACGCTATCGGGCCTGGCCGCCACCCGGTACCGAGTGAACGGAGGCTCGTGGCAGACGGGCAATTCCGTCGTTGTGAGCACGGACGGCGATCACACAGTGGCCTACAAGGCTGCGGATGTGGCCGGCAACGAGTCGGGTGTGATTACGGTGTCGTTCCGCATTGACCGCACGGCGCCTATCGTGGCGTTCATCCCGCCTGGTTCGTTCCAGACCGGTACGAACTTCACCGTGTCGTGGGTGGGGCTGGATCCTGCGCCCGGGTCGGGCCTGGCGCGTTACGATGTGCAGGTGGTCGATGGTCTTGGCGGCGCCTGGACCGACTGGCTCACCAACACCGACCTGACGTCGGCGCCGTATGTGGGACAGCGGGGGCACACCTATGGCTTCAGGGCCCGCGCGCGGGATGTTGCGGGCAACCAGGGCGACTATCCCCTGTCGGCCCAAATCCTGGTGCAGGTCTCGCCGGTGGTGAACGGTGACCTGGAGACCGGCAGCTTCAGCGGCTGGACGCTGGGCTGCACGCCCAGGTTCAACCGCAGCGTGGTGCGCGCCACGGACTATCGCGGGGTTGAGGGCTGGGTGGCCCGCCTGGGCGACCCCGCCTACACGCGCACGGACACGTTGCCCAGCGTGCCGGTCGGGGCGGCGTGCATGTCGCAGACGTTCACCGTGCCCACCGCCGACCAGGTGTTGACCCCGGTCTTGAGTTTCTGGTATCATATCTACACGTATGACGTGGTCGTGGGGAGCGATGGGATGCTCTACGATTCGTTTGACGTAACGATCACGCGGCAAGGCGGCTCGCCGCAGTTAGTCCTGCGCGACGGCAACTTCACAGAGCCGATCACGTCGGTGCTGATTCTGCGGGACCTGGGCTGGCGCTACGCGCAGATAGACCTGTCGCCCTACGCCGGGCAGACGATCACCGTGGAGTTCGCCAACTGGAACCGCGAGTACGATTACGACCCGCAGCAGGGGCTGGGCTGGTACAACACGTGGACGCTGGTGGATGGGGTACAGGTGCGCACGCGGCTTGCGCCAAAGGTGCGCCTGCCGCTGGTGCCGCTGAACTTTGACGGCACGCGCGCCGGGCGCACGTCGGCCGTTGGGCCGCAGGATGTGCCCGAGGCGCTTTGGGCCATACCGCTGACGGAGGGGCGCCCGAGACGCTAGGGGGCCGCGGCGAAGCGCGTCGTGTCGGCGGCACGAGGCCAAACGAGTTGCCGCCGTTTGAGGTTTTGGAATGCTTGGGGGGAGAAGAATGCGAGTTGCAGTATGTTGCACCGCGCCTGGGCATCGGGAGGGGCTATGGATGATCCCCTGAATAAGATGGCCCAGGAGGCTGCTGGGGACCCGAACCCCGACGAGGAACTGGACGCAGAGGCGCTCTACACACGGGGCATGGCCCATTACCGTCGCCGCGAGTGGCAGAGGGCCATGGAGTACTTCGTGCGCCTCAAGGCGCTTGAGCCGAATCGGCCTGGGATTGACGCCCTGCTGGACGAATTGGATTGGTTCATCCAACTCCAGGCCATGGGACCTGAAGGCCAGGCGACAGAGACCGAGGCGGTGCGTACCGGGCCGTCTGCGGAGCCGGAAGTCCGCGAGGTGGTCGCGCGCCCGCCGAAGGCCCGCCGCGCCCCCATCCGCTTCAACTGGCGCGTCCTGATATGGCCGCTGGTGCTGGTCGTCGTCGCCCTTGGGGCGTTCCTCATCTTCAAGACCCAGCAGCCCGATCCCATTGATGTGCTATACAACCGCGCCCAGGCGAAGATGACGGTCGGGGATTACGAAGAGGCGATCCGCATCTACGAGCAGATTCTGGAGCGCGATCCCAATCACAAGGGCGCGCAGTTTGGCCTGGACAAGGCACGCCGTTTGTCCAATCTCAGCATCCTGTACCAGAACGCGAGGACGTACATTGCCAACGAACAGTGGGACCTGGCCTGGGCCGAACTCAACAAGATTCTGGAGATAGATCCCAGTTACAGCGATGCCAGCACGTTGGCCTCGTTTGTGGAGCGCCGCAAGACGGTCGCCGACCTGTACAAGGAGGGACAGGGCTACTACGAGAGCGGCGAATGGGGCAAAGCGATAGACCGCCTGGAGCGCGCCCGCAGTCTGGAGCCATCCTACAATGAGCAGTTGGTCCGCAAAATGCTGTTTGAGTCGTATGTGAACGAGGCGAAGCGCCTGATAGACGATCAGGCGAGCCAGGTGGCCGACCTGCGGCGCGCCATCCAGCATCTGTCCAGCGCGCTGACTCTGAACCCGCAGGACAGTCGGGTGGCGGCCATCAAGAGCGACGCCGAGTCGTACCTGGCCGGCGTCGTGGCCTTCGGGAATGGCGAGTTTGATTTGGCCCACGCGCGTTTCAACAAACTCTACAGCGCGCCGGGCGAGTATCCCATTCGCAACGCGGGCTATTGGCTGTACAAGACCTACATCGCGCGCGGCGATGCTCTGCGAGATGCTGGCCGCTACACCGAGGCGCTGGCGCAGTACGGCCAGGCGCAGGCCGTGGCGGGCGTGGATACCGCCGAGGCGCAAGCGCGAATCGCCGACATCCTCACCAACTATGCGACGCCGACGCCCACCA
Source organism: Chloroflexota bacterium (assembly GCA_014360805.1). NCBI lineage: Bacteria > Bacillati > Chloroflexota > Chloroflexota bacterium. The sequence goes on along the minus strand of JACIWU010000013.1, from coordinate 37,876 downwards.
CTACGCCGACCCGCACGCCGACGCGGACGCGCGCGCCCACGAACACGCCGGTGCCGCCCACGGCGACGCCGGTGCCGCCGACCCAGCCGCCTCCGCCGCCGCCCACAAAGCCGCCGACGCCAACCCAGCCGCCCACGGCGACGCCGGTGCCGCCCACGCCCACGAGGCCGCCGCGCTAGGGGATGCCCATGCAAGTCCCGATAACCAGGGCCCGAGTGATTCAGGCGCTAGCGGCTAGCCTGGTCTTCTTCGCGCCTCTGCTGCTGGTGTTCGCCGTTCCGCGGGATTCTCTGGCGAACGCCTGGCGGCCCCTGGGCATGGAGGGCAGCAAGGTGGATGCCGTCTATGCCTTGAGGAGCGACGGGGAAACCCGATACCTCTGCACCACGTCGGGGCTTGGCGTGTGGCATCTGACGGACGGACGCTGGCGCGCGCTCAACGGCGGCCTGCCCACAGGCGCGTGGGGCCAGGTTCCGCGCGTGCGCCTGGCAGCCCAGGATGGGGAGCAGATACGGCTGTACCTGGCCCTGGGAGAGCGGGCGGATTCGGTGGGCTTCTACGCCCAGACGTATCCCGCGTCGTGGGCCTTGCTGCGCGTGGACTTCGGGAAGGATGTGGTTCGGGCGGTGGCGTTGGAGTCGGACCCGAACATCCTGTACGCGGCCACCGGTACGGATATCTATCGCAGCGCCGATGGCGGGCTGACCTGGCAGCGGCTGGGAGGCCCTGCCGCCGCCAGCGCGCCTTCGGTGCTGGTGGTGCACCCGCGCAGCCCGGGCGAACTCTGGCTGGGCACGTCGCGGGGCGAAGTGTACATCTCGCGGGATCGGGGCCAGACGTGGGCCCTGTCGCTGCGCCTGTCGCTGGAGCGGGTGGTGAACTCCATCGCCATTGATCCGGTGGAACCCAACATGGCGTACATGGCCGCCGGGGCCAGCGTGTATGCGACTACCGACGGCGGGGGGACATGGACGCGCCGCGCGGCCGGTTTGGGGTCGGGGTTTGCCGTCGCGCTGCTGGTGGATCCCGCCGTGCGCGGCACGGTGTTCCTGGGTACAAACCCCGACGGCGTGTACTGGAGCAACAACTACGCCAGGACATGGCAGCCCTTCCGCGAGGGCATGGGGAGGCTTGGGGTGAACAGCCTGGCGCTGGATCCGCTGGACAACGAGACGCTTCTGGCGGGCACCGACAACGGCGTGTGGGCGCGGTCGCTGGCATGGGTGAGGAGCGGCGCTGGGATAACCGTGCCGCCGCCGTACACGCCCACGCCGCTGCCCCCTACCGAGTCGCCGACGCCCACGCGCTCGCCCACGGGAACGCCGACGCCGACCCGCACGCGCCTGCCCAGCCCGACGGCTACGGCGACGCTGGCGCCGACCGCCACGCCGGCACGGACGGCGACGGTTGCGCTGTCGCCCACGGCCACGTTCTCTCCGAGTCCCTCGCCGACGGCGGTCGTTCAGGAGCCGACCCGCCCCGCGCCCACGTTCACGCCCACCGCGCCGGGGCCGTCGCCCACCCCAACGCCGGCGCCGACGGCGACGCCGACCTTGCCGCCGCGATGACGGCGCGACCGAGGATGAGGGGGGCTTCGCCATGAGCGCATCCACGACGATCTACATCCCACCGCCGACGCTCCACTACCGCAAGGATGGGTTGTTGCGCCTGGAACGGCGGTTCGGCGCGCCGTTGCGCTGGGGCATGTTCCTGGTGGGCGCCATCAGCGTGTGGACGACGCAGCAGGTGCCGTTCCCGCGGGCGGCGGCGCTCGGCCTGGCGGTGTTCATGGCCTTCGCGTTCCTCATCTCGGTGCTGGTGTACGGCACCTGGCGCGACAGGATTCCCGTCTGGCTCGTGCCGGCGGCCACCATCGTGGACTCGCTGGCCATCCTGTTCCTGATTCCGTACTCCGGCGGCGTGGGGAGCGAACTCTACCTGCTCTACTTCGTGCTTGCGGTGAAAGTGGCCCTGTGCTACCCGTTCGCGCACTGGCTCATCTTCCTGCCGTTCCTCTACGGGCCGCTGTACATCCTCGGCGTGTACCTGCAGATTCAATCGCTCTTGTTCCTGCTGTCGCCCGGGTTCGTGCTGCGGTATCTCATCCTGTTCGCGATGGTGCTGGCGGCGCTGTACGTGGCATGGCTCTTGGAGCGCCGGTATCGCCTCGTGCGCGGGCTCAACTACGCCCTGGAGGAGCAGGGGCAGGAACTCCGCCGCAAGACGTCGGTGTTGCAGCGGACGGCGACGGACTTGGGCGACCGGGTCATGCAGTTGCGCTCCCTGCAAGAGGGGATCAAGACGATCAACTCGGCGGTGGCCCTGGAGTCGCTGCTGGGGATGATTGTCGCCAACGCCTCGCAGGTGCTGCGGGGCACTCGCTGCTCCATCGCGCTGCTGGACGAGGCGACGGGCGAGGTGGTAACCCTGGCGGCGTCGGGCGTGCCCGCGCAGAGCCTGTGGGGGTCTCGCTTCCCCGTGGGCAAGGGCGTCGCCGGCTGGGTCGTGGCCAACGCGGCGCCGGCGCTCATCGGCGACGTGAGCCAGGATGCCCGCTACATCCGCCTGGGCCAGATGCCCGTGCAGTCCATCATCAGCGTTCCGCTCATGTCCGACGGGAAGGCCATCGGGGCCATCAGCGCCACCAGCCCCGAGGCCAACGCATTCGGGCCGGATGACCTGAACCTTCTGGCGGCCTTTGCCGACCAGGCGGCCATCGCGGTCAAGAAGGCGCGGCTCTACGAAGACCTGGCCCGCGAGAAGCGCCAGACGGAGCAGATTTACCGGAGCGTGCAGGAGAAGAGCAACGAGTTGGAGGCGGTGCTCCAGGGTATTGGCGACGGCGTCCTGGTTACCGACACCGACCTGAACCTGGTGATGATGAACCCCGTGGCGGTGCGCATCTTCGGCGTGGAGGACGCCCCCTCGCTGGGCAAGCCGCTGGCCGACACGGTGGGCCACCGCGAACTGATGGGCGTGATGCGCGAGGCGCTGGCGGCCCCGGGGAAGCCTGTCATCCGCGAGATTCGGGTGCCGATGACCCGCGAGCACCCGGAGATGATCTACCAGGCCCTTGCGACGACCGTCCCGGGCGCTGCCGGCGAGGCGCGCGGCGTCGTTACCGTGCTGCGCGACATCACCAGCCAGAAGCAACTGGAGCAGATGAAGTCCAATTTCCTGTCCGTCGTCTCGCACGAATTGAAGACGCCGCTCCACTCCATCAAGGGGTTTGTGGACATCATCCTGATGGGCAAGACGGGCAAGATCAACGACCTCCAGCGCGACTTTCTGGCTACGGTTCGCGAGCAGACCGACCAGTTGCAGAATCTCATCAGCGAACTCCTGGAGTTCTCGCGGCTGGAATCGGGGCAGATTCGGCTGCGCATAGAGGAGATTTCGTTCGCCGACATCGCGGCGCGCGTCGCCGAGAAACTGGCGCCGCAGGCGCAGGAGGCGCAGATCGCGCTGGAGTCCACGATTCCCGCCGATTTCGCCACGGTGGAGGCCGACGCGACTCGCATGGAGCAGGTGCTCACCAACCTGGTGGACAACGCCATCAAGTTCACGCCGGCGGGCGGCCGCATCGTTATCCACGGCGAGGATTTGGGCGACCGCGTGCTCATCTCGGTGGCCGATACGGGCATCGGCATCCCGCCAGCCGAGCGCGAGAAGGTCTTTGAGCGGTTCTACCAGGTGGACAGCGGCGCGACTCGCCCCTATCGCGGCACCGGCCTGGGCCTCAGCATCTGCAAGCACATCGTGGAGCATCACCGCGGGCGCATCTGGGTGGAGGGCGCGGAACCGCAGGGCAGCGTGTTCAAGTTCGTCCTGCCCAAGCGCCTGGAAGGCGGGCGCGACCTGTCGCTGGACTTCACCACGTTGCCCTCCGAGGGCGCCCGACAGTGAGGTCTCGTGTCCTCGCCCTGGCGTCGGTTATCATGAACAGTTTGTCATGCGCGCCCGACGGGTTTGTCATCCGTTTTTCATCAAGGTTGTGTATAATCGGGATGAGGAGACCTATCATCACAAGTGGGCCGCTGCCTGCGTCGGCTCCCGGCACTCGGGGCCGACGTAATTGTGCAGGTGGGATGGCGAGGGATGCGCGGCCCGAACATGGGGTGCAAAGAACAGTAACGCCCGACACTTCTGCCCTTCCTCCACATCCGAATCCAGAGGAGATGATGATTTGAGAGTTGCGCTGATTGCGCCGAAGTGGCACGAGAAGATCACCGACTACCCGCCCTTGGGGCTGGCGTACTTGGCGGCAGTCCTGGAGCGTGGCGGGCACGAGGCGCGCATCTTTGACTTCGGCCTGCATCCCCACCGCCCACAACAGGAGGACGTGGCGGACGTGGTGGGCTACGCGCCCGCGCTCATCGGGTTCACGGTGATGACGGGCGGGTACCACAGCGTAACCGAAGCCATCGCGCTGCTGAAGCAGGCGCTGCCGTCGGTGCCCATCGTTCTGGGCGGGCCGCACCCGACCGTCTTCCCGGAGGCCGTGGCGTCGGATCCGGGCGTGGACTTCGTGGTCTACGGCGAGGGCGAGGAGACGCTGATGGAACTGATCGCCGCGCTGGAGGCCGGGGCCGAGGATTTTTCGGGCATTCGCGGCATCGCCTACGCCCGCGACGGCGACGTGGTGCGCACGCCAGAGCGCCCGCTCATCGCCGACCTGGACGCGCTGCCGCTGCCCGCGCGCCATCTGCTGGAACTGGACAAGTACCCCCTCGCCGCGCCCGACGGCGGCAAGATGCTGACCGTCCTGTCCAGCCGCGGCTGCCCCTTCAATTGCAGTTACTGCTTCAAGGGCATCGTTGGGCGTACCTACCGCCAGCGGAGCGCCGAGAACGTGGTGAACGAACTGCGCCTGCTGCGCAATCAGTACAACGTGCGCAACTTCTACTTCATTGATGACCTGTTCACCATCAACACCAAGCGCCTCATGGCCATCTCGCAGATGATCATAGACGAGGGCCTGGACATTCGCTGGCAGTGCCTGGGGCGCGTGGACCGCGTAACGCCCGAGAGTTTGGCCATGATGTACCGCGCCGGCTGCCGCGAAATCCACTACGGGATTGAGTCGGGCAACCCGCAGGTCCTGGCGGCCACCGGCAAGAACATCACCATGGATCAGGTGCGCCAGGCCGTGAAGTGGACGGCGGAGTCCGGAATCCGCAGCAAGGGCTACTTCATGCTCGGACTGCCGGGCGATACCGAAGAAACGATGGAGCAGACGATTCGCTTCGCCTGCGAACTGGAATTGGACGAGGCCATGTTCAGCATCACGACGCCATTCCCAGGCACGCGCCTGTGGGACGAATTGGTCAAGAAGCGCCCGGAGACCCGCTACAATGCCGACTTCACGCGCGCTTACTATTACAACGCCTACACCGAGGAGATCGCGCCTTTCCTGAACGTGTCGGAGGTGTCGGACTCGCGGCTGGGGAAACTGGCCCTGATCGCGCGGCGGCGGTTTGAGGAGAGCCGCCAGCGTCGCCGGTACCTGAAGGCTTTCGGCCCGCGCCTGGGCGCTGTGGCGTGGGCTATCTCGCGCGTCAAGCCTATCCGGGCGCTGGGCCGCAGGCTGATGCGCCTGGGGCTGTTCAAGCGTTTCGCATCCCTACGAAAGGAAGGAAAACACGCATGGGCATAAGGATTCCGCGGGGCCGCCGCCTGCGAAAGCGAGCGGCTTCCCTAGTCAAGTATCTCGGATACAAGGCCGGCCTGGTTCGGTTGCCCTACTATCCCGACCGCATGTACTTGGAGTCCACCAACGCCTGCAACCTGAATTGCATCATGTGCCCCAACGGCATCGGCACCATGAAGCGCAAGCGGGGCTACATGGATTGGGATCTATTCCGGAGCATCGTGGACGAGATGGCCGGCCACGTGCCGGTTACCACGCTCCACATCTGGGGCGAGCCGCTGCTCCATCCGAAACTGCCCGACATGATCGCCTACGCCCGCCAGAAGGGCATCCGCCCCGAGATTTCCACCAACGCCACGCTGCTCACGGAGGACCTCAGCAAGGAGATCCTGCGGGCGGGGCTGGGGACGATCTATATGTGCCTGGACGGCGCGTCGGCCGAGACCTACGAGACCATCCGCCGTCGCGGCGACTTTGAGCAGACGCGGGCCAACATCCAGCGGTTCATTGACCTGCGCCGCCAGGTGCCCGGCGCGGAGCCCCAGGTCAACGTGCAGATCATAGAGATGCAGCCGACCCTGCCCGAGGTGGAGGAGTTCACGAAGCAGTGGCGGCAGGCGGGAGTGTACCGCGTGAGCGTCAAGCCCTTTGACTCGTGGGGCAATCAGGTGGACGCCATCGCCAGCCTGCGGGCCGCCGAGGCCAAAGTGCCCCCCAAACGCTGGCATTGCCCCAACCTGTGGTTCCATGTCCACATCTACTGGGACGGCACGCTGGTCTGCTGCGACCGCGACTTTGATGCCCTGTACCCGCTGGGCAATGTGGCGGGCGGCGTGATGAAGGCGTGGAACGGCCCGGCCATGCAGGAACTGCGCCGCAAACACCTGGCGCGCCGACTGGACGACGTGCCTTCGTGCCGCAACTGTGTGGAGTGGTCGTGGTGGAAGCCCACGCCGTTCCAGTCCTTCGGCAACCGCCCGCAGGAGTAGGCACCAGGAGCACGCACACACGAGGTCAACGTGAAGACCCAACCCGCCACCGCAACGAGAATCGTTCGGACAACATGGATTGCGCCATTGGCATTGTTCTTGCTGGCCCTGGGCGTGCGATTGTGGCGCATCGGGGCCGAGAGCCTGTGGCTGGATGAGGCGACCAGCCTGTTCCTGGCGCGCAAGTCGGTTGCGGGCGTCATCGCGTGGACGGCGAAGGACATCCACCCGCCTCTGTATTACCTGTTGCTGCATTTCTGGCGGGTGTTCGGCGAGAGCGAAGCGGCGCTGCGCAGTTTGTCGGCCGTGGCGGGCGCGTTGAGCACGGTCGTGCTCTACGCGCTGGGCGCGCGCCTGTTTGACCGTCGCACGGGGTTTGCGGCGGGCGCGCTGCTGGCCCTGGTGCCCATCCACGTGTGGTACTCGCAGCAGGCGCGGATGTACGCCTGGCTCGGGTTCTGGGCGCTCCTGTCCAGTCTATGCCTGGTGGCGTTTCTGGACACCCGAAGGGCGCGCTTCGCCGTGGGCTACGCGCTCGCCAGCGCGGCGGCGCTGTACACGCACTACTACACGGTGTTCGTGTTCCTGGCGCAGGGGGTGTACGTGCTGTACGAGGCGTGGCGGGCGCGCCGCTGGCGGCACGTGGGCGAGTTCGCGGCGGGCGTCGGGGCGAGCGTGCTGCTGTTTGCGCCGTGGACTCCGACGATGCTGTTTCAGGTTACGTCCGGCGGTGGGGGCTGGGTGGCCCGCGGGGGCACGCCGGGTTTGCGCGCCCTGGCCGATATCCTGGTCGGGTTCAGCGTGGGCAACGTGAGGGCGCTGTACCCGTTTTGGCTGCGCTGGCTGGCATACGGTTTGCTGGCAGGGTTGAGCGTCTGGGCCATCTGGGCGGGGCTGCGCTGGCCCGACCGCGTGCCGCGCCGGGGGGTGTTCTTCGCTGCCGTGTATCTCGCCGTGCCGGTGGGGACGGCCTGGCTTATCTCTCAAGTCAAGCCGCTGTACTCGGAGCGGTACCTGGTAACCTTCCTACCGGGCTACCTGCTTCTGGCGGCCGGGGGTGTGGGCGCGCTGCCGAAGGCGTGGCTGCGGCGCGTCGCGGTGGCGCTGCTCGTGGCGGCGATGGCCTTCGGCCTGTGGCAGATGGGCAGCGTGTTGCAGACCGAGGACTGGCGCGGCGCGGCGGCGTATGTCTCCGAGCGCGCCGCCGATGGCGACGTGGCGGTCTTCTACCCCGGCTGGAACGAGAAGCCGTTTGGCTACTATTCCACCGTGGACCTGCCCGCGTGGACGTGGTTCAAGGTCCCGCTGCCGCCGAACGAGGTGGAATCCAGCGTGCGGCCCGGGGTGGAGGGGTATCGCCGGGCGTGGCTGGTCTGGTCTATCGGACACTACGGCGACCCGCGCGGCATGGTCAAGCAGTTCATGGACGAGCACTACACGCGGGTGGACGAGCGGCAGTTTCGCGGGCCTATCGGCGTGGCGCTGTACATCTTGACTGCACCGTAGGAGGCGCGTCTGAAACTATCGGATTGGCGTGGGCAGCGGCGTGATGCGCTGATTTCATATTGGGGGCCGGCCCTCCCTATGGACAGGTGGATCGTCGTGGAACTGGTGGCGATCGCCGTGCTGCTTCGCATCGTCGCGCTGGGGGCCGAGAGCCTGTGGTTTGACGAGGCTTACAGCGTGGCGTTCGCGGGGGCGGATCTCTCGCTGTTGAACTTCTTGCGTCCGGGCGGGTTCGCGTTCACCGATAAGAACGTGTATCACATCCTGCTGCACTTCTGGCTGGGCCTGGGCCGGACAGAGTTCGTGATCCGCCTGCTGTCGGTCCTCTTCGGGGTGGCGACGGTGCTGGTGGTGCTGAGAGTGGCGCGGCGGCTTTTCGGCGGGCGCGCTGCGGCCTGGGCGGCGGGACTCCTCGCGGTCTCGCCGTTCCACATCTGGTATTCGCGCGAGGCGCGGATGTACGTCCTGGCGGGGCTTTTCGCCTGGCTGGCGGTGTTGGCCGTGCTGGAAGCCGTCCAGCGCCGACGTGTGCTCGCGCTATGGGGGATGTACGCCCTCTGCGCGGCCCTGGGGCTGTACACGCACACCTTTTCCATCTTCGTCGTCGCGGCGGTCAACGTCTGGGTGGCTGTGGTGCTCATCGTGGAGCCGGCGCGGCGAAAGATGCTGTGGCCGTGGCTGGGCGCCAACGCCGCGCTTGTGGCGCTGGCGGTGCCGTGGTTCCTCGGCATCTCTGCCCAGCAGAGCGCGGGATGGTGGGCCTGGATCGGCCAGAAGTACGGCACGCCAGGGCTGAAGCAATTGCTCCTGCTTCCGGTGGATTTTGCGCTGGGCACGATTCGGCCCCCGTGGTCGTGGGCCTTGTGGCTGGGGGCGGGATGCTTCGGGCTGGGCCTGCTGCTGGGTGCGGTGCCGCCTCCGCGACGGCGCGGGGAATCGTGGTGGCAGGCCGGCGGGCGCGAGTGGGCCTGCGCCGTGCTGCTCGCGGTTCTGCCGGCGACCGTCGCGTTCGCGCTGGCCCAGGTGAGGCCGATGTTCGTGTTGCGGTACATGGTGCCGTTCGCGCCCGCCTTCGCCATCGTCGCGGGCAGGGGGTTCTGCCAGATTCGGCGCGTGTTCCTGCGGTGGGCGGTGATGATCCCGTACCTGGCGGGGGTCGCGGCGGTGCTGCTTGTCATGTACTTGGTGCCGCAGAAGGAAGATTGGCGAGGCGCTGCCGCGTACTTGACCCAGCACGTGCCGGCCGGGGGCACGATCTTCCTGGTGGATGAGGACATCCGCGTGCCGCTGGTGCACTACTACCAGACGCCTGCGGATTTGCACCCCGTGTGGCGCGGGCACACGAGCGACGCGGATCTGGAGCCGAAGGTCGCGCCGGTGATGGCGACGGTTTCCGAGTTCTGGCTCGTGGTCAGCCACACGGACAACGACGCGCTGGAGCAGTATCTGGGGCGTTTTGCGGATGTGGTAGAGCGGCGGGAGTTCCGCGACATAGTGATTCTGCATTTCCGGCGGCGCGGAGGCGCGGGATGAAGGCCGGGGGCGCGATGTCGTGGCGGGAGCACCTGGCGGTCTTGGCGGCCTTCGCGGTGCTGGCGGCAGTGGGCACCTGGCCGCTCGTCGCCCATCTGTCCGATGCTGTGCTGGGGCCGCCGGGCGACAACTACGAGTACCTTTACAAGATAGGGTGGTTCAAAACCGCCCTGCTGGAACGCGGGCAGTCGCCGCTGTTCAATCCGGACGTTTTCTACCCATCGGGCTACGACGTCAGCCTGTCGGAGACCACGCTCGCGAACATGGCGCTGGCGTTGCCATTCGCGGCCATCTGGGGCGAGGTGGCGGCGTACAACGCGGTGGTGCTGCTGTCGTTTGTGTTGTCGGGGTGGGCCATGTACTGCCTGGCGCGGTACCTGACCGGTAGCCGACTGGCCGGGGCGGTGGCGGGGGCCGTTTTCGCCTTCAGCCCCTACCGCATGGCCCACCTGGGGGCGGGGCATCTGCCGCTGCTGGGCACGCAGTGGATTCCCCTGGCGTTCCTGTTCGTGGAGCAGGCCTTTCGGATGCGGCGGGCAAGGGACGGCGCGCTGGCCGGATTGTTCTTCGGCCTCACGGCGCTGTCGTCCTGGTATTACGCCTACATGGTGGGGTTGTTCCTGGGGCTGTTCGGCGTGATCCGATGGGTGCAGACGCGCCGCGAGTGGGAGCCGCGCCGCTTGGCGGCGGTTGTCGCGGCCCTTGTGTGCGTGGCCGGCGTGGTGATGCTGCCCGCGGCGATTCCCCTCGTGCGCAACGCGGGCGCGGGGGCCACGGAGTACCGCGACCTGGCCTACATTGACCAGTGGTCGGCGAGCGTGGCCGACTTCCTGTGGCCCAGCGTGCTGCATCCCCTCTGGGGCGAAACGCTGGCCGCCCGCTATATCCCCAACATCCACGAGGGCGTGCTCTACCTGGGGTGGGCGGCGGTGGCGCTGGCGGGGGTCTGGCTGTGGAAGCGGCGCGACCGGCAGTTGCGGCCCTACGCCTGGCTTGGGCTGGTGGGGCTTGCGCTGGCGCTGGGGACGACGCTGCACGTCGCGGGCGGCCCCGTGCGCATTCCCGCGCCCGAGGCAGTATCGCGGGCGTTCGCGGGCGGTATGTACTTCCTGACGGAGAAGGCGGCGCTGAACCCGCTGGCGTTCGGCAAGATGGATGTGCCGGGTACGGTGCTCGTGCCCATGCCGACGCTGCTCTTGTACCTGTTCTTCCCGTTCTTCACGGCGATGCGGGTTCCGGCGCGTTTCGCGCTGATGACGGTCGTCTCCGTGTCGGTGCTGGCGGGGGCGGGCGCGGCGTGGCTGGCGGGGCGGGCGAAGGCTCGCGGGGGGCGGGTCGCCGTCATCGGCGGCCTGGCGCTCTTCCTGGCGCTGGATTTGGCGTCCGCGCCGTTTCCGTTAGGATATAGCGAGGCCAGGGGGCAGCCGGTGGACGCTTGGCTGGCGGCGCAGCCCAGGCCGTCGCCGGTGGCCCAGTTCCCGCTGGAGCGCACCTGGTACGGTTATCCGCTGTACCAGCAGCGGGTTCACGGCCAGCCCATCGCCTACGGATACGGGACTTTCGTACCCCTGGCGTTCCGGCAGGCGGAGCAGACTCTGCGAGGGTTCCCCTCGGACGAGGCGCTGGACTGGCTGGAGGACAACGGCGTGCGCATCGTTCTGCTCGCGCAGGGGAGTCTGGGCGCGTCTTGGGATGAGGCCAGGGCGCTCATGGACGCTCGCAACGGGTGGGAGTTGGCGGGCCGGTTTGAGGACACGGCGCTGTATCACGGCGGCGCGCTGATGCGCCTGGTGCCGCCCACGCCGGCAATCCCGTCGAGCGAGTGGGTAAACGGGGACAAGAAGACCTATATCCAGGATACGATATGGGCCTACCGATTCACAGGCGTGGAGCACAAATGACGCGATCAAGGAGAACGGGCATGAATCCGGTGATATTCCTGCTGCTGGCCGTGTTACTGGGCGTGGCCGGCCAGATGGTGATGAAGACGGGCATGACGCAGGTGGGGGCGCTCAACACCCTGACCTTGCGCGCGCTGGTTCGGATGTTCTCCAACCCCTACGTGGTGCTGGGGATTCTCTGCTATGCCCTGTCGTCCATCGTGTACCTGGTGGCGCTGTCCAGGCTGCCGTTGAGTTTTGCCTATCCGATGGTGGGCCTGGGGTACGTGGTCGTGGTCTTTCTGTCGTGGCTGGTTCTCAAGGAACCGGTCTCGCCAGCGCGATGGATCGGCGTTCTGCTGATCTGCGGCGGGGCGTTTCTCATCGGCAGGTGAGGGGAATGGACGAGCGGACAGAGGATAGACCCGAAATCTCCATCTGCGCGCCGGCCTACAACGAGGAGGAAGGCATCGCGCGGGTGGTGCGCTACTGGGCGCAGGTCATCCGCGAGGATGGCATTCGCGGCCAAATCGTCGTGGCCAACGACGGCAGCACCGACCGCACGGCGGACATCCTGCGCGAACTGCAGGCGGAGATTCCGTTCCTGGTGGTGGTGGACTACAAGCCCAACGGCGGCTACGGGTACGCCCTGTCGCAGGCCATCGCCCACGCCGACGGCGACTACGTGGTTACCATTGACTCCGACGGGCAGTTTGACGCCGCCGAGTATCGCCTGCTGCTGGCCGAACTCCGCCGCGGCGGGTACGATCTGGTAACGGGCTACCGCAAGGGCAAGCGCGACACCTTCGTGCGCGTGGTGGCCGACCGCGGGCTGAACGTGCTGGTGCGGCTGATGTTCGGGCTGCGCCTGCGCGACACAAACTGCGCGTTGAAACTGTTGCGCCGCGACGTGGCCCAGGCCATTCCGATTGAGGCGCGCGGCTATCCGACGCCGACCGAGATTCTCGTCAAGGCGCAGACGCTGGGCTACCGCATCGGCGAGGTGGGGATTACGCACTCGGAGCGGTTGGCGGGGCAGTCCAAACTCAAGACGTTTCGCACGGCCTGGCAGATGGGCTGGTTTCTGGTCTATCTGAAGTTCAAGCAGATTCTGTATCGGGCGCGGGTGCTCAACCGCATCTAGGCGGCGACGCCCGTCAGGGGGTGGGTTCATGAATGGCAAGATGATCGGAGTGATTCTGGCGGCGGGGCAGGGAAGCCGCATTGAGCCGCTGAGCATCTATCGGCCCAAGCCACTCCTGCCCGTCTGCAACAAGCCGATTTTGCAGTACCAACTGGAAGACATGCGGCGCATCGGCATCCGCGAGGTCATTCTGGTGGTGGGCCACTTGAAGGAGGGCATCGTCTCGCGCTTCGGCGACGGCGCGTGGCTTGGGATGCACATCACCTACGTGGAGCAGAAGGAGAAACTCGGCATTGCCCACGCGGTGGGCCAGTTGGAGCCTTACGTCAACGACCCCTTCCTGCTATTCCTAGGCGACATTTTCATGGCGGCTCCGCGGCTCCACGAGATGGTGGAGATGTTCTGGGAGCGCAGGGCCGGCGCTGTGCTGGCCGTCAAGCGGGAGGCCGACCCCGCCCGTATCAGCCGCAACTTTGCCGTCGTCGTCCACCCCAGCGGCATTGTTACGCGGGTCATTGAGAAGCCTCGGTGCCCGCCCAGCAACCTGAAGGGCTGTGGCATCTACGCCTTTGACCTGTCCATCTTTGACGCTATCCGCCGCACGCCTCGGACTGCCCAGCGCGACGAGTACGAACTCACCAATTCCATCCAGATTCTCATTGACGACGGCTATCCTGTGTATCCCGCCGAAGTGGTGGACATGGACGTGAACGTTACGGTGGCCAAAGACCTGCTGGAATGCAATCTGGCGGAACTGCAGCGGCTGGGCGTCAACGCCGTCATCGGCGAGGGGGTAACGCTGGCCCCAGGCGCGCGCGTGCAGAACTCCGTCTTGGGCGACGGCGTCGTGGTGAAGCATCCCATTCTCGTGCAGGACTCGCTGATTCTGTCGGGCACCGTCGTGGATGCGCCCCACGACCTGGTGCGCCAACTGGTAACGCCGGAGGTAACGCTGGACTTGAGGGAGACCGCGCCATGAACGGGCCTGGATTCCGACGGGCGCTTGTAACAGGGGGCGCCGGGTTCATCGGGTCGCACGTGGCCGAGCGGCTGCTGGGGTTGGGCGCGCAAGTGCGCGTGCTGGACAACCTGTCGGTGGGCGTGCGCGAGAACGTGCCCGACGGGGCCGAACTCGTCGTCGGCGATGTGCGCGACCCCGCGGCGGTGGAGCGCGCCCTGGATGGCGTGGACATCGTGTTCCACCTGGCCGCGCGCGTGAGCATCCGTGCCTCGGTGGATCGCTTCTACGAGGACGCGCAGACCAACGTCATGGGCACGCTGACCCTGCTGCAAGCCTGCGCCGAACGCAAGGTGCGGCGCTTGGTGTATGCGTCGTCCATGGGGGTGTACGCCGACGCCCCGACGCCCGCCCCGATTCCGGAGACCCACCCCACGGAGCCGATTTCGCCCTACGGCGTGGGCAAACTCGCCGGCGAGAAGTACCTGCTGTGCCTGGCGGAGACGCTGGGCCTGGAGCCGGTCATCCTGCGCTACTTCAACACCTACGGCCCGCGCCAAGGCTACACGCCCTACGTGGGCGTCATCACGATTTTCATCAAGCGGTTGCTGGCCGGTGAGCCGCCCGTCATCTTCGGCGATGGCGAGCAGCGCCGCGATTTCGTGTACGTGGGCGATGTCGCCGACGCGACGGTGCTGGCGTCGCTGAAGGACGTGGCGGGCGAAATCTTCAACATCGGCACGGGCCACGCCACGTCGGTCAACGAAGTGGCCGCCCTGCTGTGCCGCAAGTTGAACCCGACCATTCGGCCCGAGCACGCTCCCGCCCACCCGGGCGAGTTGCGCTATTCCGTGCCCGACATCTCTAAGGCGCGCCGCCTGTTGGGCTACGAGCCGAAGGGACGGCTGGAGGACAAGATTGACGAGGTCATCGCCTGGCACCTCCGCGGATAGCCGCGAGGGGTACAAGCGAATACTCGGCAGCCGCTGGGCGCACTGGGCGTTCCTGGGCGTGGTGATGCTGTTCTTCATGCGCGGCTGGCTCAATGGGCGGTTGCCCACGTCGCCCCGCATGGAGATGATCGTGCAGTTCGCCACGTCGTGGTTTGTGCTGGACGAACTGCGCCAGGGCCGATTCCTGACGCCGTGGAACCCGTGGGAGTTCGGCGGATTCCCGTGGATGCGCCTGCTGGCTTGGCCGCTGTACGCGGGCATGGCCCTCATCGGGTGGGTTGGCATCCCGATGGAGCAGGCGCTGAAGGGCGTGGCGTTTCTGGGGTTTGCGGCGTCGGGTGTGGCGATGTACGAATACGTGCGGCTTCTCACGGGGCGATGGCAGGCTGCCTTGGTGGCCGGGCTGGTCTACATGATCGCGCCGTACCATATCCACACGGCGGTGGATTGGTGGGAGTTTGTTCCGTTTTGGGCGCTGCTGCCGCTGCCGTTTCTGTTCTACGAGTTGGCGCTGCGCCGTCCCGAAAGGCGCGCGCGGATGCTCGCCCTGGCTGCGTTGTGCCTGGGGCTGTTCCCGTGGGTGAGTCCGGAGCGCGCGCTGGTGTCGGCGGTGTGGTTCGGGGGCTACGCGGCCCTGCGCGAACTGTCGCGGGTGGCGCGCCGCGAATCCGCACCGGGCGGGGCGTTGCTGCGCCTGGCCGGGGTGGCCCTCGGCGCGGCGGTGGTGGCGCTGGGCATGGCGCTTCCGGCGACGGTGGAACTCAAGCACCTGGGCGCGTACCACATGCGGGGGAGCGCGGGGGGCGCGGCGACGGCGCTGCTGGCGGACTACTCGGCGGCGCCCGCGCTGTTGTGGGGCGCGCTCCTGCGGCGCGTTGGCGTGCCCGTGGACACCGCCGCCCTGCCGACGATATGGAAATCCTTCGGCGGGCTGTTTGCATGGTACCTGGGCTGGCCCGTGCTGGGGCTTGCGGCGCTGGGCCTCGGACAGTTGCGCAGGCAACGCGAGGCGTGGGTGGTGGCGCTCCTGGGGGCGCTGGCCCTCTGGATGGCGTTCGGCCCCACGGTGGCGTGGAATCCATTCCAGGCGCTGCCCCTGTTCAAGACGCTCATCCCGTTCCGCGCGCTGATGCTGGTGGTCTTCGCGTTGGCGGTACTGGCGGGGCTTGGGCTTCTGACGCTGGAGCGCGCCGTGCGCCGCGTGCCGGTGAATGGGTGGCTGGCGCTGGCCGCGCTGGTGATTCTCGTGGATTTCCGGCCCGCCGGCGGAGTCTTCACGACGACCGACTCTTACTTTACCCGCGATGAGCGGGCCGCCTACGCATTCCTGGCCCAACAGGGCGGGGACTGGCGGCTGTGGGAACCCGCGAGTCAGAACGCGGTGCGCTACGCCGCGTCCTACTCCCTGCCGCTGGCGCCGGTGCTGCGCTTCGCGGGCCACTGGGTGGAGGGGACGCCGATTCACACGTGGGAACTGCTGGACTGGGGCGATTACAACACGGCGCTGCACATCCTGAGCGCGCGCTACGCCATGCTGCGCAAGACCGACCCGCAGTACAGCGCCATCCGCGCCGGTGCCGTGGCCGCCGGATTCGCGCAGACCGTGTGGGATTCGGATACCGTGGAGATACTGGAGAAGCCGGACTACCGTCCGTTCGCCGTGTTGCGTTCGCCTGCGGCGTCGGCAGAGCCTGTGGGCGGCGACGTGGCCTACGTGCGCGAAAGCCCCACGCGCATCCGCGTGCAGGCGGCGCCGACCTCGCGGGCGCTGCTCGTGGTCAGCGAGGGCTGGTATCCGCACTGGCGCGTGTCTGTGGATGGCGCGCCCGCTGCGCTGGAGCGCGTGGACGACATGCTCCTGGGCGTGGAACTGGAGGCTGGGGAGCACGAGGTGTTGTTCGCGTACAGAGAGCCATCCTATATTGCGGTTACGTGCGTGCTGAGCGGGCTGGCGGCGATGGCGCTGCTGGTTGTCGCGGTCTGGAATCCGAATGTACTTGTATTGCAGGATGAGGTGAAACATGCAGTCTGATCCCATTGCCGTTGTCATCCCGACATACAACGAGGCCGAAAACATAGAGCCGCTCGTGTGGCAGTTGCTGGCCCTGCCGCTTGATTTGCGCGTCATCGTGGTGGATGACAACTCGCCCGACGGGACAGGGGCTATCCTGGACAGGCTGGCTGCCGAGGATGGGCGGATTATCCCGATTCATCGCCCCGCCAAACTGGGCCTGGGCACGGCTCACATCGCGGGGTTCAAGCGGGCGTTGGCCGATGGCGCGGGGCTGATTTTGAGCATGGACGCCGATTTCTCGCACAATCCGCGCTATATCCCCGCCATGGTGGACAAGATGGGCGAATGCGACCTGGTCGTCGGGTCGCGGTACGTGCGGGGCGGCGGGACGCGGTTCTGCACCCTGCCGCGCAAAGTGCTGAGTTGGGGGGCCAATGCCTTTGCCAGAATCATGCTGGGGCTGCGCGCCCATGACTGTACGGCTGGGTTCCGTTGCTACCGTCGCGAAGTCCTGGAGCGCATTGCCCTGGACGAGATTTTCTCCGAGGGATATTCGTTTCTGATAGAGATACTGTACCGCTCGCAGCGGATGGGTTACCGTATCCGCGAGGTGCCCATAATTTTTGAAAATCGCAGACGGGGCGCGTCCAAAGTCTCCAAGAAAGAAATCTACCGCGCCCTGGATACTGTATTGCGCCTGCGGTTGGGTCGCCCGCCGGGGGGACGCGGAGCGGCGCGCCGCGCAGGCGACGAGCACGCGCAGGAAAACTGACCTGGGAGCACAGAACTTGAGCGGGAAACGTCGGTTGGTCATCATGCCGGCCCACAACGAGGCCAACAACATAGAGGCCGTCCTGGATCAGATTCGGGCCGTGGACCCTGGCCTGGACGTGCTGGTGGTGGACGACGCTTCCACGGACGATACGGCCGAGCGCGCCCGCCGTAAAGGGGCCACGGTGGTGAGCCTGCCCTGCAACCTAGGCTACGGGGGCGCAGTTCAGACGGGCTTTCGCTACGCGGTGGAACACGGCTACGACATCGGCATCATGATGGACGCCGACGGCCAGCACGCCCCGCAAAGCCTACCGGCGCTGCTGCGCGCGGTGGAGGAAGGCGCGGACGTGGCGCTGGGGTCGCGCTTCCTGGGCCGTATGGAGTACGACGCAGGGTGGGCGCGCCGCACGGGCATGGGCATCTTCCGCGCCATCGTGCGGCGGGTTACCCGTCGGCCTTTCACCGACCCCACATCGGGGTATCAGGCCCTCACGCGCGAGGTGATGGAGTTCTTCGCGCGCGACAACTATCCGACGGATTTTCCCGATGCCGACACGCTCATCGTGCTCCACCATGCGGGGTTCAATGTCGTGGAGGTTCCCGTCGTTGTTCGGGCGCGGATCAGCGGCACGTCCATGCACGCCGGCTGGAAGCCCATCTACTACGTGGTCAAGATGCTGCTGTCTATCTTTGTGGTCCTGCTCCGCAAGCAAACGCACACCAACGCCATTCGCCCCTCACAAAACGGAATCCGCCAGGGAGGTAAGTGAATGGTACAGGTGATCAACGCATTCACCGTGGACGTGGAGGAGTGGTACCAGGCTGAACTCCTGCGCCAGCGTCGGCTCCCCGCGACGCCGGAGGATCAGGCCAAGGAAGCCATCCAGCCCCTGCTGGATTTGCTGGAGGAGACGGGCGTCCGCGCGACGTTCTTCGTCGTCGGCGAGGTGATGAAGAAGCATCCGGCCCTGTTCCGCCGCATCCACGACCTGGGGCACGAAATCGCCTGCCACGGCATGAGCCATCGCCCGCTGTGGACCATGTCGGAGGCCGAGTTGGAGCGCGAACTGGGCGAGTTCTCCGATCTCTACGACCGTGTTCTGGATGGGAGGCGGCCTGCGGGGTTCCGGGCGCCCACGTTTTCGCTGAATCGGGACACCCGCTGGGCCGTGCCGGTGCTGCGCGAATTCGGGTACACCTACGATTCCAGCATTTTCCCCGCACGGACGCCATTGTACGGGGTGCCCGGCGCGCCGCTGGCTCCGTACCGCATCTCGGCGGCGGATGTGAGGCGCGAGGAGCCGCGCGGGCCGCTGTGGGAATTCCCCATGACGGTGTGCGACGTGGCGGGGCTGCGGCTGCCCGTTTCGGGCGGGGCGTACCTGCGGCTGTGGCCCTATCGGCTGGTGCGGCGGTGCCTGCGCGAGGTCAACCGCACCCGGCCCTTTGTCGTGTACGTGCACCCGTGGGAGTTGTACGAGGGCACGCCCAAGGTCAAAGGTCTGACCCCGCTTGAGCACGTGGCGACCTACTGGGGACGCAGGGGCGGGCTGGCCAAGGTTCGGGCCTTGCTGCGCGATTTCGCCTTCGCGCCCATGCGCGAGGTCTTGCAGGCGTGGGCGGCGCAGGTCAACTCGGTGAAGGAGGCGCAGCCCTCATGAATCGGTGGCTACAAGTTGTCGTCGTTGCGGTTCTGGTCGCGCTTGTGGCGTGGTGGGGCGTGGGCGTCTATCGCATCACGAACAATCACGATTTTGAGGTGCAGTATCAAGCGGCCGAACGGCTGCGCGCCGGTGAGAACATCTACGCCGACAGCGCGGGGTTCAAGGCGGCCCTGGAGAGCGGCCAGTTCAACATGCGAGACAACAGCATACGCTGGCCCTACGCCAACCCGCCGCTGCTGGCCATCCTGACCGTGCCGCTGACCTATCTGCCCTACGACGTGGCGGCGGCCATCTGGACAGGCCTCACGACGCTGTTCTTGCTGGGCGCGTGCGCGGCGATTTTGGCGGCCATCGGGCGGCTGGACTGGACGGGGGCGGTCGTGGCGCTGGTGCTGCTGTACGGCTACTATCCGGCGACGGTGTGTCTGCGCCTGGGGCAGGTGGAAATCCTGCTGTTCCTGCTCATCGCGCTGGCGTTCCTGGCGCTGAAGCGCGGGCGCGACGAGTGGGCAGGGGCGGCGCTGGGGTTCGCCACCGCCATCAAGTTCTTCCCGGGCGCGCTCATCCTGTTCCTGGCGTGGAAGCGGAAATGGAAGGCGGCCGCGTGGGGGCTGGGCATCGGCGCGGTGGTGCTGGCCGCGAGCATCCTCATCGCCGGGCCTGAGAACTTCGCCGCGTACACGGAGGCGTGGGGGGTCTATGCGGGCGGGGCGTTCAGCGCGTTTCCGCTCAATCAGTCGCTCAACGGGTTTTTCAGCCGCCTGTTCCGCCCCAACGTGTTCTGGCCGACGCTGCGCGGGCTGGAACTGCCGGGCCTGGCGACGGGCCTGTGGTTGGGGGGCGCGGCGGTCCTGGGCGCGGCGCTGGCCTGGCTGACGCGCAAGGGCACCGATGCGCGAGACCGGCGGTTTGACATGGAGTTCTCGGCGGCCATCCTGGTGCTCCTGCTGGCGCAGCCCCACTCGCAGGTCTATGCCTTCGTGTGGGCGCTGTTGCCGCTCATTGTCGTGGCCTGCCGCGCCGTGAGCACCTACCCGTGGTCGTGGCTGGAAGTTGGGGCGCTGGTGGTGGGCTACTTCATGCTGGGGAGGCAGTGGTTCCGGTTGCCGCCCATACCGGTGCGGTTCGTGCGCTCGCATGTGATGTTCGGCGCGCTGCTGCTGGCCGCGCTGGTCTTCTACATCCTGTGGCGCAAATTGCCTGCGCCGGCGGCGCAAGGAGGGGAGACATGAGCCTTGCTGCGAGGATCTTGCTCATCGCGGTGGGCGTCGGGATACTGGTGTTCGTTGTCAACCTGGTGCGCACCCGCAAACTGAAAGAGGAGTACGCCATCCTGTGGCTGTTCACCGGCATCGTCCTCGTGCTGCTGCCCGTCGTCATTGACCTGCTGGACGCCATCTCGTTCGCCCTGGGCATCACGTACCCGCCGGCGTTCATCGGGCTGGTGGCGGCGGTCTGCATCCTGTTCATCCTGTTCCAGTTCTCCACCAGTATCTCGCGCTTCAGCGAGCGGACGAAGGTTCTGGCGCAGGAGGTGGCGATCCTGAAGGAGCGGGTGCGTCGCCTGGAGGCGCAACTGGCCGAGGCCCGCGCCGCGCAGCATGCGGAGGTGGAAGACACGGAATGACCGTTCGGGCGGGGCAGACTTCGCGGAACCGAGAATGGCTGTGGGTGGGGCTGCTGGTCGGCCTGGCGTTTCTGGTGCGGCTAGGGCTGGTGCTGTTCGTGGACCGCGTGGTGTGGGGCGACGAGCCGTTCTACCTGTGGCTGGGGCGCAACTGGTTTGAGGGGCGCGGCTATTCGTTCACGGGCTACTCGGACGTGCACCACACGCCTGGGTATCCGTTCCTGAGCGCCGTCTTCTATCTCATCACGGGCAACCTGGAGACCGCCAGCGACATCTGCTACGTGCTGTTTGGCACGGCGCTCATGGTGCCCTTGTACCTGCTGGCGCGGCGTATCTACAGCCGCGAGGCCGGGTATATTGCGCTGCTCGTGGCGGCGGTCTATCCCGCGCTCACGGGGACTATCCTGTTCTGGGGCACGATGACCGAGCCGCCCTACTACTTCTTCGCGTATGGGGCTCTGCTCGCGCTCCTTGCGGGGATGGAGCGGCGGCGCGCGTGGGCGGTGTTCCTGGCGGGCCTTGCGGCGGGCGCGGCGTACATCGTTCGCCCGGAGGGGATCGCCTATTTCGCCATCCTGCTGTTCTATCTCGTTGTGATTCGCCTGGGCGAGTGGATTGCGGGCCGGCGGGCTGCAAACCCGCCCCTACAGGCGCGGCGCGTAGCGCTGGAACTGCTGTGCCTGGCGGTGGGATTCGCCCTCATCTTCATGCCCTACATGATCTACGTCCGCCTGGAGACGGGGGCGTGGATGATCAGCGAGAAGGCGGGCGTAACTTTCGTTACCAGTTGGCGGCTGGCCTACGGCGACACGGTGGCCTTTGACAAGGCCACGTGGGGGCTGGACTCCACCGGGTTGGAGGTGTTCTTCTTCTCCCGCGAGAGTTATCACGTGAGCATGGTGGAGGCCATCCTGCAAGCGCCCGCGGAGTTCGTGCGCCTGGTGTATCAGAACGTCCTGGCGCTCCTGGCGCAGGCGTTCTCGCCGCGCATGTTCCCGTACTTCTTCCTGCCGCTGGTGGGGCTGGGACTGTTCGGCGAGACCTGGAGCCGCACGCGCGCCAAGCGGGAGTTCCTCATGCTGTTGTCGCTCCTGCCGGTCATGGCGTTCCTGGTCTTCTTCATCCAGGAGCGGTACATCGCGGCGTTGCTGCCGACGCTCATCCTGTGGCTTGCGGCGGGTCTCGTCCGGTTGGGCGAGTGGGTCGCGGGGACGGCGCGCCTGCTGTTCGGGGCGTCGGAGGCCCCGCGCTGGCGGCGCTGGGGGACATGGCTGCCCACGCTCCTCATCGTCGCGATGCTCGTGGTGGCGCTCCCGCGCATTATGGACAACACGGCGCGCGGCTCGTTCCGCTTCGCGCACAAGACCGTTGGCCTGTGGATAAAGGACGCGCTGCCTACGACGCGGGACACGGTCATCATGGCGCGCTATCCGGCCATCGCGTTCTATGCGGATGCCCGATGGGAACCCACGCCCAACGCCACCTGGCCCGAGGTGCTGCGCTACGCTCGGCACGTTGGGGCGGACTATTTCGTGCTGGATAGCCGCGAGGTGGAGAAACTCCGGCCGCAACTGGCCTTCCTGATGGACAAGACGCAGATACCGCCCGAACTGGAACTGGTACACGTGGACACCAGCGAGGGCGAGACGCTGATGGTGTACCGAATCAAACCGAATCCGTAATCGCACGCTGGAGATGGGTGAATGGAGTTGTTGCGCAAAGGGATTTCGCAGTTGAGGCAGGCGCTGGGCAAAGTCGCCGCGCGCCTGCGCTGGGACGTGTGGACGGTGGCGGCGTTCACCCTTGCGGGCGCGGCGCTGCGGCTGGGGAAGTTGGGCGCGGATGGCCTGTGGCGCGACGAGGCACAGGGGCTGTTCGTCGCCGCCAAGTCGTTCCCGACGGGAATCACGGGGGCGCTCGTCGCCGATGGCCACCCGCCGCTGTTCTTCTTCCTCATGCATTTCTGGGCGAAGATTTGGGGCACCAACGAGTTCGGCATCCGCCTGTTGCCGGCGCTGCTGGGGATTGCCACCATCCCGCTCCTGTACGCGGTCGGGCGCGACATGTTCGGCCGGTACGTGGGCGTGCTGGCTGCGGGCATTGGCGCCCTGTTGCCGATGCACGTGCTCGTGTCGCGGCAGGCGCGGATGTACACGCTGCTGCCGCTCCTGGCGCTCCTGTCCATCTGGACGCTGTACGACGCCACGCGCCACAACATGCGCCGATACTGGGCCGGTTGGGTGGTGTCGTCGGTGCTGATGATGTACAGCCACAACTGGGGCATCCTGGTGTTTGCCGCCGAGAACCTGTTCGTGGCGTGGCACTGGCTCATGCGAGACCGGCGGCCGTCCTCGCTGGGCGCGTGGATGGTGTCGCTGGCGGGCGTGGGCCTGCTGTATCTGCCGTGGCTGCCCACGCTCCTGGAGCAGTTCCGCATTCCGGGCATCGTCATGGGCCCCTGGGTGCGCAGCGAGAACTCGCCTATCGGCCACTTCTGGCGCATCTTCAACGAGTTGACGTCCATGACCTGGCCGGGCGACCGTCCGCTGCCGTATGTGCTCCTGCTGGCTATCGGGGTGCTGTCGTTCACCGTATCCCGCAAGCGCCTGGCGGTGGCCTACGAGTTCTCGCCCGCGACCGACCTGGTGGTGCTGGCCTTGCTGTTCCCGATGGCGGTGGGCATTCTGGCCACGAGCCGCACGCAGGGGCTGATCCCGTCGTATGTGGCGATGGCGGTGTTTCCGCCGCTGTGCTTCCTGTTGGCGCGGGCGATTTCGGGCCTGCGCCCGGCGTATGGGCTGATGGCGCTGGCGGTCATCGCGCTGCTGTTCTGGTATCCGGCGCTCCAGAACCTGTACGCCAAGCCCGTGTCGGCCATGCGCGAGATCGCGCGGTACGTGCAGGACTCCGCCGGGCCGGACGATGTGGTCATCATCGCGCCCGACTACCTGGCCACGCCGTTCAACTTCTACTTCTCGGGCGAGCAGGCGCAGGTGGCATTCCCGCAGCCGCCCGGCCGCGTGGAGGAGATCATCTGGCAGGGCTGGCGCGCCCGCTGGGAGCAGGCGGACGAGGCGGTGTCGCCCACGCTGGAATTCGTGGCCACCGGCGCGCTCGATGGCCGAATCTGGCTCATCGCGCCGCTTGACATGTACCCGAACGACCCCTACTTCGGCCAGATCAGGGTGCTGAAGGCGGCGCTGGACGAGCAGTACGACCTGGTGGAGCATGAAGGCCGCTTCCGCAAGATGGCTACGGAAGGGGCGGATGTCTTTGTGTATCGGCGGCGCTGACGGCGTCGCGGGTACAGGCGAGGGTTTGAGGAATCGTGTTGGAGAGCAAACGGGCGGGGCGAAAGGAATACGTCGCGGTGGCGGGCATCGCGCTGCTGGCGCTGGCCGTGCGGCTGGCGCTGGTTCTATGGGCCGACCGCGCCATCCGCTGGGACGAGCCTGACTACCTCACGCTGGCGCGGAATCTGGCCACGGGGCGCGGCTTCTCGGTGGCGGGCCACCCCGAATTGCACTACGCGCCGCTGTTCCCGCTGGTGGCGAGCCTGTTCTACCGGCTGCTGGGCAACCTGAAGGCCGCCAGCGATGCGGTGTACGTCCTGGCGGGCGCGGCGCTCATTGTGCCGTTCTTCGCGCTGGTGCGGCGACTGTTCGGCGGGCGCGTGGCGCTGGCGGCGAGCCTTCTGCTGGCGCTGTGTCCGGCCCTCAACGCCTCGGTACTGTACTGGGGGACGATGACGGAGCCGCTATATCTGCTGTGCATCTTCGCGGGGCTGTGGCTCACGTGGGTGGCTGCCGAGAGCGGGCGCGTGGGGCCTGCCGTCGCCGCTGGCGCGGGGTTCGCCCTGGCCTACCTGACGCGGCCCGAGGGGAGTTTCTACGCCGCGTTGGGCGCGCTGGTGCTGGCGGTGGGCGTGGTGGCGCGGCGGCAGGCGCGTTCGGGCAAGGCGTGGTTGGCGCTGGGCGGATACCTGCTGGCGGCGCTGCTGGTGGCGATGCCCTACCTGGTGTACATCCACGCGCAGACCGGCCGGTGGATGGTGAGCGGGAAACTGGGCGTTACCTACGACATCGGGCGGGCGGTGCTGGCCCGCGACCCCGCCGAGTACGACCGCGTTACGGCGTCGCTGGACAGCACGGGCCGCGAAATCATCTGGTACTCGCCCGAACGATTCCAGCGCGACCTGGCCGCGGAGTTGGCGGCAAGCCCGATGGAGGCGCTGCGCCGCGTGTGGGCCAACTTCCGCCTGCTCCTGGACGCATGGTTTGACATAACCGTATTCCCGACGCTGCTGCTCGTCTTCGTGGGCCTGGCGTGGTTTGCTGCGCCCTGGGACAGGCGGCGCGCGGTTGCGGAATTGTACTGGGCGGCGGCCCTCACTCCGCTGCTCATCGCATTCCTGCCGTTCCACGTGGAGATTCGGTTCTTCGCGCCAGCGCTGCCCATCGCGCTGGCCTGGGTGGGACGGGGCGCTGTCGTCATGGGCGACTGGGCCGTGGACACGGCGCAGGCGCTGCTGGCAGACCGGCCGCTGGCGGCGTGGGCGCGGCGCTTGTTGGTCGCGTTGCCGCTCGTCCTGGTGAGCCTGGCGTTTCTGGGCCTGACCGTGGTGGCCGTGGGCGAGGGCAGGCGGAGCACGGACTTCGGCCACCGCGAGGCCGGGCTGTGGCTCAAGCGCCACGCGCCCGCCGGTAGCGTGGTCATGGCGCGGGATTTGGCCATCGCCCTGTACGCCGAACTGGACTGGGTTCCCTCGCCGCGCGCCGAGATGCCCCAGTTTCTGCAGTACGCCCGCGTTTATGACGTGGACTACGTCGTGGTGGACGAACGCGAGGTTACGGTCATCCGCCCGCACATGAAGGCGCTGCTCCACGCCGAGACGGCCCCGCCGGAACTGAAACTAGTGTACCAGTTCGTGGGCAACAAGGGTCGCACGCTGGTGTACGCCCTGGGGGGAGGTGCGCCGTGAACAGCCGCACGGTTTGTGTGAACCCGCCCGGCCTGCCGGGTACGACCGCCAACCGCGAGGGCGCGGGCGGCATGGGCAATGTGTACCCCGAACCGGGCGCGTTCCTGTACCCGCCGCACACTCTGGCGGCGGTGGCGGGGGCCTTGCGGGATGGCGGGCTGGAAGTCGTGGCGCGCGATGGCGTCCTGGAGGGCGACTCGGTGGATCGGGCGGTGGCCTGGGCGGCCGGCCAGATGCCCACGTGGTTGATCGTGCAGGTGTCGTGGGCTACGCGGGAGGCGGATGTCGCCTTTCTGCGGGCGGCGCGCGCGGCCCTTCCCCACACGCCCATTGTGGCGATCGGCGCGTCGGTGGCGTGGATGGAGGATGCGCAGCGCGCGGTTCCCGATGTGGCGTGGCTTGTCGGCGAGCCGGAGCGGACGCTGGGCCTTTTCCTGGCGTTGTTCGGGACGGATTCGGAGCGGTGGCGTGGGGCGCTATCGCCAGCCGTGTTGAGCAAGCCCGGAGCACCGACACGGCAGGTGCAGTCCCTGGAGAATCTGCCGCGGCCCGCGTGGGATTTGTTCCGCTGGCAGGGCTACGGGATGCTCACCGTCGTGGGCAGCAAGGGGTGCGACCACGCCTGCGCCTACTGCCCGTATATCGTGGCCCAGGGCAATCGGTTCCGCCCGCGTCCGGTGGACGAGATCGTGGACGAGATGGCGTATCTGGCGCGGGAGTTCCGACCGGCGCGGGTGGTGTTCCGCGATCCGGTTTTCGCCCGGGAGCGCGACCGCGTCCTGGCGCTGTGCGAGGGGCTGGCGCGGCGCAAGGTGCGCCTGGCGTGGGAGTGCGAGTCGCGCGCCGACGACCTGGACGCCGAACTGGTGCAGGCGATGGCGCGGGCGGGGTGCACGGCGGTGAAGTTGGGCGTGGAGTCCGCCGACACGGCGGTGCTTGTGGCCGCGAGGCGCGTGCGCGACGCCGCCAGCGCGGAGGTGTACCGCGGGCGCGCCCTGGCGGTGGCTGCGGCCTGCGCGCGCCATGGCGTCGCGCTGCGGGTGTTTCTGCTCACGGGCTTGCCGCAGGAGAGCGACGCCGCCATCGCCGAGACCGCGCGCTTCGTGGCGGAGATGCGGCCGTCGGCGTTGCACGTCAAGGTTGTGGACAGGTATCCGGGCACATCCATGGACTGGGCGGTGCCTGCGGGGGATGCACAGCGCCGCGCCGAGGTTCTCCGCGCGTCGTGGACGCCGCCGTCGGCGCAGGCGCGGCGCGGACTTTTGGCGAGGGTTGCGAGGAGGCTTGGTCGGTGAAGGCATTCGTAACGGGCGCGACGGGTTTCATCGGTGGCCTTGTGGTGCGCGAACTGGCGGGCGACGGCGTGCCGGTGCGCGCTTTGGTGCGGCCTGGGCACGACACCCGCTGGCTGGAGCGACTGGGCGCGGAGGTGGCGCCGGGCGACTTGCGCGACCGCGACAGCCTGGCCGCGGCCATGGAGGGATGCGACACGCTGTTCCATGTCGCGGCATTCTACTCCACCAGCGAGGCCGACAGCGCGCTGATGTACGAGACCAACGTGGTGGGAACGCGGAACATTTTGCAGGTGGCGGCGGGGTTGCGCTACGCCCGCGTTGTCGTTACCAGCACCATCGGCACCATCGGCAGGCCCGCCGACGGCTCGCTGCCCAATGAGGATGTGGAATTCAACCTGTGGGATTCATGCAGCCACTACGTGCGCTCCAAGTACTTGGCCGAACTTCTGGCGCTGAACATGGCGCGGGAGGGGCTTCCCGTCGTGGTGGTCAACCCCACATCGCCCATCGGCGCGGGCGACGTGAAGCCCTCGTCCAGCGGGCGCAGGGTGTTGGACGCGCTCCGGGGCAAGACGCCCTCGTTTCCGCCGGGCGGCCTGAACGTGGTGGCCGCGAAGGATGTGGCGCGCGGGCATATCCTGGCGGCCCAGCGGGGGCAGCCGGGCCGCCGCTATATCCTGGGCAACGTGCAGGGCAACCTGACGCGGGACGAATTCCTGCGGCTGGTGGGCGAGGTCGCGGGGGTGCGGGTGGCGCGGCCGCCCCGACAGTCGCCGCTGCGTGCCGTGCGCCTGGCGCTGGGCGGCGCGGCCGGACGCAGGGGGTTTCTCCCGCCGGCGCTGACGTGCGACTGCCGCCGCGCCGTGGAGGAACTGGGCATGCCCCAGACGCCCATCCGACAGGCGCTGGCGGAGGCTGTGGAGTGGTTTCGCCGGAACGGATACGTGGAGGTGGCACCATGATGCGCGCAGTCTTCGGGCGCGACCGGGGCGAGGGACGTGGGCACACCTGGGCCGTCGGGTTGGCGGCGCTTGTGGCGATGGCCCTGCGCTACCTGCAAGGCCCGCAGGTTGTGGACGATGCCTTCATCACGTTCCGCTACGCTCGGAACCTGGCGCAGGGCCTGGGGTTCGTGTACAACGTGGGTGAGCGGGTGTTGGGCACGACTACGCCGCTGTTCACCCTGCTTCTGGCCGGGTTGGGCAGCGCGCTCCCTGTGTCCCATGCCCACCTTGCGCTGGCGATCAGCGCCGTGAGCGACGGGCTGACGTGCATCCTGCTGGCGGGGCTTATCTGGCGACTGACCGGCAGCAAGAGCGGCGCGGTGCTTGGCGCCGCGGCGTTTGCCCTGTGTTCGCAGAGCGTCGCGGGCGCGACTACCGGGATGGAAACGTCGTTCTGCACAATGCTCCTCGTAGCGGCGTTCTGCCTGTATGCTTGTGGGCACTTCATCTCATCGGCCGCGGTCTTCGGCCTGGCCGTGCTCACGCGGCCCGACGCCATCATCGCCGCAGGCTTGGCGTTTCTGGGCATCTTCGCGGTCAGGCGATGGGCCGCGTGGCGCGAGGCGGCTGTGTTTGCCTTCGTGGTGCTGCCATGGGTTGCCTTTGCCACCGCGTACTTCGGCAGCCCGGTTACGAACAGCCTGTGGGCCAAAGAGCAATCGTATCAGGCCATGCCCGCGTTTGCGGCGCTCATCAACTTCTGCAGCCGGTTCAGCAATCTCTTTGTAGATCAGATTGCGGGGCGATTGGGGAATCTGCCGATTCTGCGCGCGCTCCTCGCATGGCCTGCGCGCAGCGTGCTCCTGTACGAGCACTATACGCCGTGGTTTCCGCTGCTTGGGGTGGTGCAGGCGGCTCTATGGGGTGTGGGGGCGTGGGATGGGGTGCGGAAACGCGGCGCCGCCTGGCCCATTTTCGCCTTCCCGCTGGCCTACGTCGCGGCATATTCGGTGGCGGACCCGCTGATGTTTGAGTGGTACTTCGTGTTGCCAGCACCGTTCTATGTCGCGGGCATCGTCGCGGGGCTGGTGGCGGTGGGGCGGTGGGTACAGGGACGGCTCGGTTCGCTGCGCCTGGCCCGCGCGGGAGCGGTCGCAACAGTTGGCGCGGTGGCGCTAACGCAACTGTTCGGTTACAACCTGATTCCGGATGCCGGGGGTGGTTGGATGTCGCTGCGGCGGCCTGTGTGGCTGGAGCGTGAGAACTTGTACCGTGAGGTGGCGCTGATGCTGGATCCCGCCGTAACTCCTGCCACTGTGGTCGCCGCGCCGGAGATAGGGGCGCTCGGCTACTACTGCGATGCGACGATATTGGACACCGTGGGGCTGGTCTCGCCGCAGGCCATCCCGTTCAATCCGGTGGAGCCTTCGCTGGCGGACAGCAACTATGCCGTGCCCGAGCCGCTCATCTATGCCTTCATGCCGGACTATGTCGTTGCGCTGGAGATCTTCATCCGGCGAACGCTGCTTTCTTCGGAGGGGTTTCGCCGGATGTACCCCTTGCTGGCGCGTCTGGAGACCCGCGCGTGGGGCACGGATGGGCTGCTGGTGTTTCGGCGAGCCGTGCCGTAGCAGCGGGGCTTATCGCGGCCTAACACGACGAGCGAGGAGTGAGTTGCATGGCCTTGGGGATACGTAAACAGGTGCTAACCGTCTTGATGCAAGGGGCTGGGGCGCCCGTCATCGGCGGGCTGTGCGTGCGGCTGGCATCGGCGCTGCGGGGGCCGTACAAGGACAAGAAATACCTGGCCAACCTGACGCGCAACCCGTACATCTCGCCGAAGGCGCAGATTTGGGCGAAAGACCTGGAAATCGGGCCGCAGTGTTTCGTGGACGACTACGTTACGATCTACGCGCATCCCGACGGCGGGCGCATCGTCCTGGGCGAAGGGGTGCACCTGTACCGCGGCACCATCGTGGAGGTCGGCGCCGGCGGGAGCGTGGTCATCGGCCCGCATACGCACATCCAGAGCAACTGCAACCTCAAGGGGTTTCTCGGCAACCTGCGCATCGGGGCCAACGTGCAAATGGCGCCCGGGTGCGGGTTCAGCCCTTATGAGCACGGGTTTGATGACACTTCGCGTCCCATTCGCGAGCAGGGTATCACAACGCGCGGCGACATCGTTATAGAGGATGATGTCTGGCTGGGGCTGGGGGTGTATGTGCTGGACGGCGTCCGTATCGGCAAGGGCGCGGTCATCGGCGCGGGGTCGGTGGTAACCCGCGACATCCCTGCCTACGCCATCGCCGCCGGAGTCCCGGCCAAGGTCATCCGCTATCGGGGCCGCCGGGCAGTGGAGGTATGATCACGGTCAACCTAGGGGTGAACATGGGCACACATGGTGAATCTGCATCGCGAAAAGGTAACGGGAAAGCGCTGGTATTGGTGCTTGTGGTGGGCACGGTGGCGCTGCTTGCTCTGATGTGGAGCGCGGCGCTGGATTCCTCGGACGCGGCGGGGGGCGCGGGCATGCCTCAGCCCGTTGGGGTGCTGAACGGGGAGACGATTTACCACGTCCAACTGCGCCACAACGTCAACGGCTATACGGGGGCGTCGGATACGTACATCAACGAGGACGCGGCCGACACCAACTTCAACGACCCCAGCCATTGGGGCGAGTTGCAGGTGCGGACGGGCGGCCCTGCCAAGCGTGCCCTCCTTCGCTTTGACCTGGCGGGGCAGATTCCAACGGGCGCCCGCATCCTGACGGCTACGCTGCATCTGTGGACGACTTCGTGGCGCTCGGCTGACAGGCCCATAACCTTGGAACTGTATCGTTTGCTCCAGGATTGGGATGCGAGCCAGGCCACGTGGCGAAGCCGCCTCACGGGCGTCCCCTGGGAGGGGGCGGGAGCCGATGGCGCAGGCGACCGCGAGACCAGCCCGGTCTCTTCGGTTACGGTGAATGCCGTCAACGCTGAATACACCCTGGACGTTACCCGGGCGATTTCGGACTGGTTCGGAGCGCCGGACACGAACAAGGGGTTCCTGCTCTTGCCGACGGCCTCGTCCATCATAGAGTATCGGTTCTGGGCATCCGATTGGCTCAATGACGCCCAGAAGCGCCCCCTGCTGGACATCTACTACACCTTTGAGCCGGGCGTAACGCCGGAGCCGACGGCTACCCGCACGCCGACGCCGACGCCCACGCCCACCCCTGTGCCGGGCACGGTGATCACGTCCACCGTGGCTACCGACTGCGTCAAGGTAGGCTCCACATTCGGGACCGAGGCCAAGACCAACGTCTTGCTCGTGTACACAGGGAGCCTCACCCGCGCCAAACTGATCATGGACATTTCCAACAGCAAGGCGGGCCACAGCATCTACGTGAACGGCCGCAAGATCGGCACCTCGTTTCCTTCTGGAGGAAGCACCTGCGAGCCGGGGCGCACGTTCCCCTGGCCGTTTGACCCAGCCATCCTGACCAGCGGGTTCAACGAGATCACCATCACCGCCGACGCCGACCCCGCCGATCTGTGGGGCGCGGTGAACATCCGCATTGAAGCCGAGGGCGATGTGGTGCCTGCAAGGATTCGCACCGTGTCGTTCAAAGCGAGCAACGGCAGTTGGACCTACAGTGCTGCCATCATGACCCCTTCGGGCTACATGGGCGATGTGCCGCTGCCGCTGTTGGTGAGCATCCACGGCTGGAGCGGCAAGCCGATGGACGCGCTGGGAATCCACGCCGACGCGGCGAACCGCAACGGCTGGCTGGTGGTGGCCCCCGACCTGGAACAGAACCACACGCTTTCGCTGAGCGTGCAACAGCAGTTGCTGGACACCATCAACTACATGAAGGCCAACTACCGCGTGGACGAATCGCGCATCTACATCACGGGCGTGTCCATGGGCGGGATGATGGCCAGCGGGATGGTGGGGAAGTACCCTCATCTGTTCGCCGCCGCCGCCATTGAGCGCGGCCCGTCGGACCTGGATCAGTGGTATTGGGAGACGGAGGACTGGAGGCGGAACTGGCTGGAATACGAAATCGGCGGGTCGCCTCTGGGCAAGCCCTTTGAGTACGAACGCCGCTCGCCGATTGAGTACGCATCCAATATGGCGAGTATCCCCATGCTCTTGACCCACGGGCTGCAGGACACCGTGGTACCGGTTTCGCACACCCTTCGGCTGTCCGACGCCGTCGGCACCTATGCTGCCACACCGCCCAGGGTGGAACTGTACACCGGCGGGCACGATACGCCGTGGCCCGGCGGCAGCGACGGCGTTCTGAACTTTCTGAAGCCGTACCGCCGAGTGGGGATGCCCCAGAGCCTGGTTGTCCGCACCGACGGCCGCTGCGCCTTCACCGACCGCACGTGCACCTACTACTGGCTCACCATCACCCAGACGGGCAGCGACCACTGGAGCCGCGTGGCGGCGACCTTTGACGCCGACGGCGTCATCACCGTAACCAGCGAGGATCCCAGGCCCGCTTCCACCACAGCGAGCACGCCATCCATGACCCTGGGCTTCAACCTGGAGCAGATGGGGCTGGCGGGGTTGTCGTCCACGTGGGTGGTGCAGAATTTTGACGCGGCTACAGGGCGCTATTCGCACACGAACGCCTCTTCCGTCGGGGGGTTCCTGTCGGTAACGCCGGGCTGGGGCACGCACGAGATACGGATTTCGCCGCCCGCGTTGGCCCCGCAAATCCACGAGGTGGAATTGCGCGCCGTGGAGGATACCTACATCGTCAAAGACGACAACACGCCGAAAGGCTCCGAGTCTTACATGACGATCCAGTCCGACGGGAATCAGCGCGCGCTCATACAATTTGACACCGCGGCGATTCCGGAGAACGCCGTTGTCCTGGGGAGTTCGCTGCGCCTCGTTGCCACCTCGCAGCGCAACACCGAGACGTTGACCGTTTCGGCCTACCAGATGCGCCGCGCCTGGAACGCGGCCGAAGCGACGTGGTTCAAGGCCACCGCCTCGGAGAACTGGGGCGTCAGCGGCGCGGAGAGCACCGAAACCGACCGCTTCCCCGACGCCGAGGGGGTGGTGGACATCAGCCAGGTCTTCAAGACCTATGAGGTGAACGTCCGGCCCATGACGCGCCAGTGGGTGGCGGACTCGGCGACCAATCGGGGCCTGTTGCTGAAGGGCCAGAGTAAGAGTTACACCTGGTACCGCATCGCGTCGTCGGACGGGGACAACCCGAACGGCCCGCGCCTGTGGGTGGCCTACGCGCTGCCCACGCCTACGCCGACGCCATCACCGACGCCGACTGCCACGGCGACGCTCACGCCATCGCCGACGCCGACCGCCACGGCGACGCGGACGCCGACGCCAACGCCGACGGGCACGCCATCGCCGACGCCGACCGCCACGCCCACGCCGTCGGCAACGCCTACACCTACGGCGACCCGTCAGGCGCGGCCGCAACTGTTTTTGCCGTTTGTGTCGGTGCCACCCTATTTCTGGCACTAGAAGCGAGGAGCGCATGAAGATTCTGTTTGTGTATCCGGACATAGAAGGAGTGGAGCATTACGGCGCGCGCAAGTTCTACCATGGCCTGGCCTACCTGTCGGCCATGGTCAAGCAGGACGGGCATGAGACCGAACTGTACTACGCTGACCGCGAGCCGACCCGCGACGAACTCCTGGAGCGCATGGCCCGCGCTAACCCGGCCATCGTGGCGTTCTCGTCCACGACGCACCAGCACCCGTTCGTGGAGAAATGGGCGGCGTGGTTGAAGGAAGCCAGGCCCCAACTTGTGCTGGTATCCGGCGGTACCCATCCCACGCTGGCGCCGGAGGAGGTCATCGCCAGCCCCAATTGGGACGCGGTGTGCGTGGGCGAGGGCGAGTACGCCTTCCGCGAACTGGCCCAGCGCGTGGCCGAGGGGCAGCCGTTTCACGACATCCGCAACTTGTGGGTGCGGCGCGGCGAGGAGATCATCCGCAACCCCTTGCGGCCCCTCATCGCCAACCTGGACGAACTGCCGTTCGCCGACCGCGAATTGTTCGCCTTTGACGAGATTCTCGCGGCCAACGATGGCTGGGTGGACATGATGAGTGGGCGCGGTTGCCCGTACCAGTGCTCCTATTGCTGCAATCCTGGGCTTCAGAGCCGCTACAAGGGCCTGGGCAAGTACGTGCGCTTCCGCAGCGTGCCCCACGTGCTGGCCGAGATTCGTGCCCTGCGCGCGCGCTACAACGTGAAGACCATCAACTTCCAGGACGACACCTTCACCCTGGACGAGAAGTGGACGCTGGAGTTCTGCGACGCCTACGGGCGGGAGTTCAAACTCCCGTTCTGGATCAACACGCGGGTGGAGCGCCTGTCCGAGGAGATCGTGGCGGCGCTGGCCCGCGCCGGCTGTAGGGGCGTGCGTATCGGCATTGAGTCGGGCAATGAACTGCTGCGCCGCGACATCCTGAAGCGGCGCATGAGCAACGAGGACATCATCGCGGCCTTCCGCCGCCTGCGCAAGCACGGGCTGAAGGCGTACACGTGCAACATGCTGGGTGTGCCGGGCGAGACCAAAGAGATGATAGAGGAGACGATTGAACTCAACCGCCGCCTGGAGCCGGATGACTTGCAGTTCTCGGTGTTCTACCCGTACCCCATGACGGAACTTCACGACGTGGCGGTGGCCAAGGGGTACTACGTGCCGCAGGCGGGCGCGCTGTCCACGTACTACAGCCGCACCAGCGTGCTCAACCTGCCCACGCTGACGCAGGAGGAACTGGCCCACGAGTACGACCGATTCATGGCGCTCAAGAGCGAGTTGAGTTTGAGGCGCACCCACCCGTGGAAGTACCGCGCCAAGAAGGCGCTGCGTGCGCTCGTGCGCGGCGACGAGGCCCGAATGGAGCGCGTGCTGAATGTCTGGCGCGGGGTCAAGCGCGCCCTGCGCCGAGCGTGAGGCCACCACACACAGAGGAGAGAGCATGGATTTAGTTGCCTACTACGACGCCTATTGGACGCAAGCCGACGACACCTTTGACCACGAGCGGTTGGAACTGCTGGCGAGCCGCGTGAGGGCGGGCGAGAAGGTGCTGGAGGTGGATTGCGGGCCGGGCGTCCTTGCGAAGAAGATGCGGGAGCGCGGGGCCGACGTTACGGCGACAGACCTGTCGTCGGTGGCGGTGCAGCGCGCGCGGGACAAGGGCATCCCCGCCCAGCAGGTGGACATAGACACGCAGGATTTGCCCTTTGCCGACGCCACCTTTGACGTCGTGGTGTCCAACTCGGCCATTGAGCACCGCTTCTTCCACGAGCGGTCGTTTGACGAATGCGCGCGGGTGCTGAAACCCGGCGGGCGGTTCATCGTCTGCCTGCCCAACATCGCCCACTGGAAGTGCCGGCTGTGGGTGCTGTTCGGCCGATTCCCCTACGTGCAGCATTCGCCTACCGACGCCATGCACCTGCGCTTCTTCACCGTGGGCGAGGCGAAGCGGCTGTGCCGCACGCGCAACCTGGAGCCGGTGGAGGTGGACGGCAGCGCGTCGCTGTGGGCGCGGGACTTCTATCCGGCGTTCTTCCGCAAGCCCGTGGTGCGGAGCGTGTACAAGTGGCTGGCGCACGTGTGGCCTTCCATGTTCGCGCGCGATTTCGTGCTCGTCTGCCGTAAGAAGGAGACGGTATGAGCCTGAAACGGCAGGTGGGTTCGGCCATCGTCTGGGTCATATTGTCCGTGATTTTCACGCGGTTTCTGTCGTTCTTGACGAAACTCGTCCTGGCGCGGTTTCTCGCTCCGGGCGATTTCGGCCTGCGCGCGCTGGCGAACCCGGCCATCAACCTGCTGATGATGTTCCAGGAGTTGGGGTTCACGTCGGCGCTCATCTACAGGCAGACGGAGGTGGAGGAGGCGGCGGACACCGCCTTCTGGACGGTCCTGACCA
Source organism: Chloroflexota bacterium (assembly GCA_014360805.1). Lineage (NCBI taxonomy): Bacteria > Bacillati > Chloroflexota > Chloroflexota bacterium. The sequence goes on along the minus strand of JACIWU010000013.1, from coordinate 2,054 downwards.
GCAGCCTGACCCTGTACCTCGTCGGGTTCTTCTCCGCGCCCTGGGTCGCCGATTTCTTCCACGAGCCGCAGTTGATCCCTGTGATGCGGGTGCTGGCGCTCACCATGCTCCTGTCGTCGTTCGCCCAGGTGCCCGTTACGCTCCTCGTGAAGGAACTGGCCTTCAAACGCAAGGTGATTCCCGACCTGATCGCGGGAGTCCTGGGCAACGGCCTTTCCATCGTGCTCGCCATGCTGGGGTACGGCGTTTGGAGCCTGGTCTATGGCCAGGTGGCGGTGTCGCTTATTGCGGCGGGGCTTATCTGGTTCTTCACGCCGTGGCGGCCCAGGCTTCGCTTCAGCAAGGCCCGCGTGAAAGAACTCATTGACTATGGCAAGCACATCGTGGGGAGCCAGACGCTGGTGTTCGCCATCACCAACGTGGACAACGTCTTCGTCGGCAAGTTCTTGGCTACTGCGACGCTGGGGTTCTACGACCTGGCCTACACCATCGCCAACCTGCCCGCCACGCAGATCACGCGCCTGGTGAATCAGGTGATGTTCCCCACGTTCTCCAAAGTCCAGAGCGACCTGGAGATGTTCCGCAACGTGTATTTCCGCGCGCTGAAGTACGTGTCGCTCCTGTCGGTGCCTATTGCGGTAACTACTATCGGGTTTGCCGACAACTTCGTAACGCAGGCCTATGGGCGCGAATGGAGTCCCGCCATCTTGCCGATGCAGTTGCTGGGCATCTACGGGCTGGTGCGTTCGGTGGCGGCCAACATGGGCAACGTGTTCAAGGCGGGCGGGCAACCCAAGTGGCTCACCTACATTGCGCTGTGGCGGCTGACCATGATGCTCATCTTCCTGTACCCGGCCATCCGATGGGGCGGGATCGTCGGCGTCAGCCTGTTCTCGGCGATCATCTCGGTCATTGATTTCGGCATCTCGGTCTTCTTGGCGAACAAGATCATCCACGCCTCGTGGGGCAAGTACGTGCAGATTCTCGTGCCCCAGGGGATTGCTTCGGTGATCGCCGTGCTGGCGGGCAAGTTGGTGTACTGGAACACGTGGGGCCTGACGCGGGCCATCGTTCGGCTGGGCGCGGCGGGCGTGGCCATCGTGGTGGTGTACGCGGCCATCATGTGGGCGATTGACCCGGAGGTGCGCCAGTTGGCGCAGGCCGCATGGGAATTCGTGCGGCTCCGTGGGCGCAGCGCCGTCGCGAAGGAGGCCTGAGATGACCGCATGGGGAGCCGACCGCCCGCGCGACGCAGACCGGAACCTGCGCGTGGCCCTCATCTCAACGGTTACGATGAACCCCTACGTGGAGTTGCTCCGCCAGGCGCTGGACGCCATCCCGGGCGTGCGCGCCACTTCTCACCGCGACCTCACGCCCGACTGGGTGTGGGGCCATCGGCGGCTGGACGTGATCCACCTGCACTGGGTGGAATTGCAAATCGCGTCGCCGTCGCGCTGGCGGGCGCTCAAGAAGTTCACGCGGTTGGTGAGGGCCGTCCTGTTGGCACGGCTTCTGGGCATCACGTTCGTGTACACCGTGCACAACCTGGCCCACCACGAGGGGCAGAACGCGCGCTTGAACCGATGGGCCAATCGGTGGGTGTTCTGGCTGGCCGACGCGGTGCACGTTCACGACGAGGGCGTGGCGGCGCAGTTGGCGGCGCTCTACGGCCGCAGGCGCGGCGTGTACGTCGTCCCGCACGGGAACTACATCGGCGCGTATCCCGTAACCGCCACGCGCGAAGAGGCTCGCCAACATCTGGGCCTTCAGCCGCACGAGAAGGTCTTCCTCTTCCTGGGGCAGATACGGCCCTACAAGGGCGTGGAGGAACTGATTGCGGCGTTTCGCCAGTTGGAGGGCGATGGGTACGTGCTGCTCATCGCGGGCAACCCGCAGGACTCGGGCTACGCGGCGCGCATTGAGGCGGCGGCGCACGGCGACCCGCGCATTCGCCTGCGGCTGGGGTACGTCCCCGACGAGGAACTCCACCGCTACCTGTTGGCCGCCGATGCAGACGTTTTGCCCTATCGGGAGGTAACCACGTCGGGCGCGGC
>JACIWU010000012.1 GCA_014360805.1 Chloroflexota bacterium | reverse complement strand
TTGTGGGAAGGAGGTGATGCCCGGAAGTTACCGCGATGTCTCAACGCAACAGGTACACCCGTTCAGATTGTAGAGGAGGAGAGACAGCATGTTCGGCAAACACAAATGGCTAACCATTCTGATTGTCGTCGCCACGGTCGCGACCATGATCGGAGCCTGCGGCGCGAAGCCGACGCCGACGGCGCCCCCGCCGTACCAGGCCAAGCCCACGCCGACCCCAGAGCCGACGACGCCACCCGAGCCGACGACGCCGCCAGAGCCAACCAAAGCGCCCATGAAGATCACCGTGGCGACCGACGCAACCTGGCCCCCGTTTGAGTTCGTGGACGAGCAGACCAAAGAGTTCGTCGGGTTTGACATTGACCTGATGAAGGCCATCGCCGCCGAGGCCGGGTTTGAGGTGGAGTTCGTCAACGTGGCGTGGGACTCGCTGCTGGCGGGCATGGCCACAGGCCAGTACGACGCGGCCTGCTCGGCGATGACCATCACCGAGGAGCGCAAGAAGCAGTTTGACTTCTCGGATCCGTACTACAACGCCGGCCAACTCATCGCCGTGCGCGTGGACGAGACCCGCATCAACGGCCCGGCCGACTTGGCGGGCAAGGTCGTGGGCGCCCAACTGGGCACCACTGGCGCCATTGAGGTAGGGAAGATTCAGGGCGCCACGCTGAAGAACTACGACACCGTGGACCTGGCCTTCCTGGACCTCATCAATGGTCAGATTGATGCCGTCGTGGCCGACAACCCGCTGGTAACCGGCTACGTGGCCAAGTATGCGGGCAAGATCAAGTCCGTGGGCAAGCCCTTCACCGACGAGTACTACGGCATCGCCGTGCGGAAGGGCGCTCCGGAAATCCTGGAGGCTATCAACAAAGGGCTGAAGGCCGTCATGGACAAGGGGATCATCGCCCAGTTGGAGCAGAAGTGGCTGGCTGCGGCTCCCGCAGCGGAAATCCCCGCGCCTGATCCCACGAAGAAGAGCCTGGTCCGGTACATTGAGAAGGTAGACGACTACACGGTCAAGATCTACCTGAACCAGCCGGATGTGGCCTTCACCCAGAAACTGGCCTTCAACGCCTTCTCGTTCCTCAGCCCCGAGGTCATCAAGAAGTACGAGGGCGGCGGAGACCTGTTCAAGAACCCCGTCGGCACCGGCCCGTTCATGCTCAAGGAGTGGCTGCCCGACGACAAGATCACCCTGGTGGCCAACCCCAACTACTGGGGCGGCGCGCCGAAACTCAAGAACCTGGTCTTCCGCGTGGTGAAGGAAGCGCCGGCTCGCCTCCTGGAACTCCAGGCGGGCACCGTGGATGGGCTGGACAACCTGGCGCCGGACGATTTCCCGACCGCCCAGGCCGACCCGAACCTCCAGGTGTTCGCACGCCCGCCGTTCAACATCGGCTACCTGGGCATCAACCGCGCACGTCCGCCGTTTGACAAACTGGAAGTGCGCCAGGCCATCGCCCACGCCATCAACAAGGAAGCCATCGTGAAGGCCCTGTATCCGCCGACGGCGATGGTCGCCACGCAGTTCGTGCCGCCTCCGGTCTTCGGGCACTCGCCGAACCTCCAGGATTACCCGTATGATCCGGACAAGGCCAAAGAACTGCTGGCAAAGGCGGGCCTCCCCAACGGCTTCAAGACCACGCTGTGGGTCATGCCCGTGTCCCGCGGCTACTACCCAACCCCCAGCAAGGTGGGCGAGGCGATCCAGGCCGACCTGAAGAAAGTCGGCATTGAGACCGAGATCGTAACCTACGACTGGGGCGTCTATCTGGACAAGGTGGCCGCCGGCGAGGCCGACCTGTTCATGCTGGGCTGGATGGCCGACTACGCCGACGCGACCAACTTCCTGGACGTCTTCTTCGGCAAGGGCGCGGACATGTCCTTTGGCCCCACGTTCCCGGAGGTCGTGGAGATTCTGAACAAGGGCGCCAGCACCATGGATCCCGCCGAGCGCCAGAAGATCTACGATCAGGCCAATCAACTGATCCACGATCTGGTGCCCGCGGTGCCGGTGGTGCACAACAGCAGCGGCCTGGTGTTCAGCAAGGCCGTCAAGGGCGTGCTCCCCAGCCCGCTGTCCCTGGAAGACTTCTCCACTGCCGAGGTGGCCGGCAAGGACACGCTCATCTTCGCCCGCAGCGGCGACTCCGTCGGGCTTGATCCCGCCGACGAGACCGATGGCGAGTCCTTCATGGTCTGCCAGCAGATTCTCCAGGGGCTGCTTGGCTTCAAGCCCGGCACCGTGGAAGTCGTGCCCGTCCTCGCCGAAAAGTACGAAGTCTCGGCGGACGGCCTGGAGTGGACCTTCCACCTGCGCAAGGGTGTGAAGTTCACCGATGGCACCGACTTCAACGCCGACGCCGTCATCTTCAACTTTGAGCGCTGGTGGGACAAGGCCAACCCGTATCACAAGGGCCACACGGGCGACTTCTTCTACTGGGGCTACTTCTTCGGTGGCTTCAAGGGAGAATAACCCTGCCCTGTAGACCCGACCTCCGAGGCTCCCCGCGAGCCTCGGAGGTCCACTATCGGAACCTGGAGGCATGAGTGACACGGTATATTGCGCAGCGCCTGGTGCTTCTCATTCCCGTCCTGCTGGGCATCCTCGTGATTACGTTCTCCATGCTGCGCCTCATTCCGGGGGACCCCGCGCGGATCATGCTGGGCGAACACGCCACCGAGGAGTCCATCGCGCGGTTCCGTGAGGCAATGGGCCTGAACGACCCCATCCACGTGCAGTTCTGGCGGTACCTCACGAACATCCTCCACGGCGACCTGGGCCGGGCCATCCGCACCAACGAGAAGGTAACGGTGGAACTGATGCAGCGGCTGCCTGCCACCATAGAACTGACCTTCGGGGCCATGTTCCTGGCGTGCCTCATCGGCATCATCGCCGGCATCATCTCGGCCTACTACCACAACACCGCCATTGATTTGGGCACCATGGTGGGGGCGCTCGTGGGGGTGTCCATGCCGGTGTTCTGGCTGGGCCTCATCTTGATGTACATCTTCGGATTCAAACTCAAGTGGCTGCCGCCGTCGGGCCGCCTCACGGTGGGCGTGGAACTCCAGAGCCTGACGGACTTTTTCCTGGCAGGCGCGGCCGAGGGCACCTGGCTCTTCAAACTCAAGCCGCTTACGGATTTCCTGTCCAACTTCTACATCCTGACCGCCGTCCTTACCGGCAACGGCAAGGCGCTGTGGGATGCGCTGAAGCACCTGATTCTCCCGTCGCTGGCGCTGGGGAGCATCCCGGCGGCCATCATCGCGCGCATGACACGCTCCAGCCTGCTGGAAGTCCTGGGCGAGGACTACATCCGCACCGCGCGGGCCAAGGGCCTCAGCGAGCGCGTCGTCCTCTTCGGCCACGCCATGAAGAACGCCTTCTTGCCCATTATCACCGTCGTCGGACTTCAATTCGGGTCGCTGCTGGGCGGCGCGATCCTCACCGAGACCATCTTCTCGTGGCCGGGGATGGGGCGGCTGGTAGTGGACCGCATCTTGGCGCGGGATTACCCCGTCGTGCAAGGGGCCGTCCTGGTGATTGCCCTCATCTTCGTCTTCGTGAACCTGCTGGTGGATATTTCGTATGCATACCTGGATCCGCGCATCCGGTACGGGAGTTAGGCCATGGCTGACCGGTCCGAACCCATCGCAACCGCAAAACCCCGCGCCGCGGAATTGCAACTGCCACCGCAGACGACCCTGTACCTGGATGCGCTGCGCCGCCTGGTGCGCAACCGGCTGGCCATCGCCGGCATGGTCATCCTGGGCATCCTGCTCCTCTGCGCCATCTTCGCCGAGCAACTGGCCCCGTACGATCCGATTGAGCAAGAACTTCTGCTGCGCCGCCAGCCCCCTTCGGCCCAGCACTGGATGGGCATGGACGAGGTGGGCCGCGACATCCTGAGTCGCATCATCTTCGGTGCTCGCATCTCGCTGCAGATCGGCGTCGTGTCGGTGTCGCTGGCCATCATCGTGGGGGCGCTGCTGGGGGCCGTGGCCGGCTACAAGGGCGGCTGGGTGGACGACTTCATCATGCGCCTGATGGACATCCTGCTGGCCTTCCCGAGCCTGCTGTTGGCCATCGCGGTGGTGGCCATCCTGGGGCCGGGCTTGATGAACATGCTGTACGCCATCGCGTTTGTGTCCATTCCGGTGTACGCCCGCATCGTGCGCGCGTCGGTGCTGTCGGTGAAGGAGCAGGACTACGTGCTGGCGGCGAGGGCCATCGGCGTCCCGCCAACGCGCATCCTGTTCCGCAACGTCCTGCCCAATTGCCTGACGCCCCTCATCGTGCAGGGCACGCTGGGCATCGCCACGGCGATTCTGGACGCCGCGGGGTTGAGTTTCCTGGGGCTGGGCGCGAGGCCCCCGACGCCCGAATGGGGCGCCATGCTGGGACAGGGGCGCGGGTCCGTCTTCACCGCGCCGCACATCGTCATCTTCCCGGGTCTGGCCATCATGATGACCGTCCTCGGATTCAACCTGCTGGGCGACGGCCTCCGCGACGCCCTGGATCCCCGACTGCGCATATAGTCTAGTTGAGGAGGAATGCGCGTGCCAGATGTAGAACGGCTAGAAAAGGTGATAGAGAAGAAGGCAGCCGTCGCGCCGGCCGAGCGGGAGCGCTTTGATACCTGGTGGTTTCTGGTCCTGGCGGTTGTGCTCGTCGTCGCTCTGCTCGTGTTCCTGAAGCCCGATCCGTTTCAGCGTATCGTTCTGTTCCTGCGCGATGGCATCTGGGTAACCATCCGCATCACCGCGATTTCGTTCGTCTTCATCCTCATCGTCGGCCTCATCGGCGGGTTGGGGAGGCTGGCGAAGAACTGGCTCATTCACGGCATCGCGTCGCTGTACGTGGAGATCATCCGCGGGATTCCTCTGCTGGTGCAACTGCTGTTCCTGTACTTCGCGTTCCCGCAGGTGCTGGATACGGTGGGCCTGTGGCTGATGAAACTATCGCCGTCGCTGCACGGGGCCGGCCAGTACCTGGTGGACGTGAAGCCGGATCCATTCGTGATGGCGGTGGCGGGCCTCACCATTTGCTATGGGGCCTACATGTCGGAAATCTACCGCGCCGGCATCCAGAGCATCTCCAAAGGCCAGATGGAAGCGGCCCGCTCGCTGGGCATGTCCTACTTCCAGGCCATGCGCTACGTCATCCTGCCCCAGGCGGTGCGGGTCATCCTGCCTCCCGTGGGCAACGAGTTCGTCGCGCTGCTCAAGGACTCGTCGCTGGTGTCGGTGGTGGCCGTGTCCGACATGACCCGCCGGGGGCGCGAATTCATGTCCAGTTCGTTCATGTCGCTGGAAACCTGGACGATGGTAGCCTTGCTCTACCTGGTCATGACGCTGTTCGCGTCGCGGGTGGTGGCGTACATAGAAAGGAAGACAGCCTTTGCAAAGTGAGATTATCGTCATTCAGGGAGCCGTAAAACGATTTGGGCGTGTGGAAGCCCTGCGCGGGGTGGACCTCACCGTGCGCCGAGGCGAGGTGGTCGTCATCATCGGCCCCAGCGGTTCGGGCAAGTCCACACTCCTGCGCTGCATCAACCACCTGGAAAGCCTGGACGAAGGGTGCATCATCGTGGACGGCATCCCGCTGACCCAGGCCGAGAACATCAACCGGGTGCGCGCCGAGGTGGGCATCGTGTTCCAGCAGTTCAACCTGTTCCCGCACCTCACGGCGCTGGAGAACATCACGCTGGCCCAGCGCGTAGTGCGCAAGCGCACACGCGAGGAGTCGGAGCGCATCGGGATGGAACTCCTGAAGAAAGTGGGCATTCCCGAGAAAGCCCACGCCTACCCGGCCCAACTGTCCGGCGGGCAGCAGCAGCGGGTGGCCATTGCCCGCGCCCTGGCCATGCAGCCCAAGATCATGCTGTTTGACGAGCCGACGTCGGCGCTGGACCCGGAGATGATCAAAGAAGTGCTGGATGTGATGCTGGCGCTGGCGAAAGAGGGGATGACGATGGTGGTGGTGTCGCACGAGATGGGGTTTGCGCGCGCCGCCGCCGACCGCATCATCTTCATGGACGAGGGCGTCATCGTGGAGGAGACCACGCCCGAACTCCTGTTCACCGCGCCAAAGCACGAGCGAACGAAACTGTTCCTGAGCAAGATTCTGCACTAGGCCAAGATTCTGCATTCGGCATGGACCTGCTCCGCAGGGGCGACCATCGCGTTGCCCCTGCGGATTCATCCCTCTGTCTTGCCCGACGGGGCCGCGCTGTTCTGGCCCTTTGTGCTGGCCGCGATGACCCACACCGCCACCAGCGCCAGCAGTCCCCCCGTCGTGGCAAAGGATGCCCGCAGCCCAAGGCTGGTCGCCACCGCAGCGCCGATCATCGGGCCGAGCGCCCTGCCGGCGGCATTCACGGAAGTGCTGAGGCCATAGACCGCGCCCTGTTGTTCTCGGGGTACCGTGCCGGCAAGGATGGCGTTGGCCACGGGCGTCAGCCCGCCAGCGAACAGGCCGGTGGCAAAGGCGATGCCGATGAGCGCGCTCGCGCTGGGCGCCAACGCTTGGCCCACATAGGCCAGTGCCGCCGCCAGCGCGCACACCGCCAGCATGGCCCGATGGCCCACCTTGTCGGAGATGCGCCCAATCACCGCAGCGGAGATGGCGCCGGCAACGGCGTTGGCCCCGTAGGTGAAGCCCACTACAGTGTTCACCGTGGTGGGATCGGGCTGGAGCATCTCCACCAGCAACGGCAGGAGAGGACGCGACGCCTGATTGGCCATGTACACCCCGCCGAGCGCAACCACCGCCGCCAGCACCGGCGCGGAGTGGAGCACCGTTCGCGCACCTGCTACCAGCCCCGAGTTAGCCGGGCGCTCCTTGGGTGGCGTGTACCCCTCGCGCACGAAGAGGTACACGAGAAACCCCGCAATCAGCAGCACCGCGCCGGTAACCATGAACGCCCAGCGGTACCCGAACCGGTCGGCAACCAGCCCGCCGATGAGCGGCCCCACCGACGCCCCGCTGAACACTGCCATTTGCATCATCCCCAGGGCAAACCCCGCCTCGGACGCGGGCGCAAACGAGGCCACCAGCGTGATGAACGCCGGTATCGTGCCGGTCAGCGTGCCTTGAATGAGGCGGAGCAGGAACAGTTGCTGCACGTTGCCCGCGAAGGCCATAAGCGCGAGGATAACCGCCCCGCCAAAGGTGGCCCGCTCCACCATGAGTTTCCGGCCGCGGCGGTCAGCCAGCACACCCCAGATGGGCGACACCAGCGCCATGGAGATCGGCCCGGCCGACGCAATCATCCCTGTCCACAGTTTCACCTGATCAGGGTCCGACACGCCCAGGTCGCGGATGTAAAAGGGCATAAACGGGAAGGCCGCGTTAAACCCAACAATGCACAGGAATTGCGCCACCCAGGCGGCAGCCAGGTTCCACTTCCAGTTCGCCGTGATCGTTCCGCGCACCCTCATGGTCGCAAGTATACACGGCGCTGCACACGTTGTCAATGGCTGCTTGCCCGCACATCCCAGACCCGTGGGGCGGATTCCCCTACCCGCCGCCCCTGCCCGACAGATGCGCCCCGACCGCCTGCGTGCCGGACGGCGGCGTAGGTGGTGTAATGCCAAGACACGCAGAGCGGCTTTCCATAGCCGCCCAAGGCAGAGGTCAGGCATGGAAACCTGCTCTACGCTCTCCGCGCTCCCCCGGTCGCAGACGACAACACACCGGGCACGCGCGTGTCAAGTCCTCTGCGCCACTTGCGCCAAAACGCCTCTTGTGCTATGATAGGCTTACGGAAAACAAAACAAACCTACTCTCAAAAGGCGTATTTCACACAAAGCAAGGAGGTGCAGGATGAAACTGGCGGACATTGTAAAGCAGGCAGACTGGAAGACCGAGAAGCATGTGCCGGTCATTGAGGCGCCGGCCGCAGTCAAAGCGGGCGAGTTCTTTGACGTAACCGTTACCATCGGCAAGGAGATCGCCCACCCCAACACCACCGAGCATCACATCCGGTGGATCAGCGTGTACTTCATGCCCCAGGGCGCCAAGTTCCCGTTCCACGTGGGCACCTTTGAGTTCACGGCCCACGGCGAGTCCACCGATGGCCCCAACCAGGGCCCCGTGTACACGCACCACAAGGCCACGTTCGGGATGAAGATTTCCCAGCCCGGGACGCTCATCGCCATGTCCTACTGCAACATCCACGGCATTTGGGAGAACGCGCAGGAGATCGCCCTCGCCTGATGCCGTCGGCGAACAGGCCAACAAAAAACGGGCGAGGCGTGGGGCCCCGGGTTTTCCCCAGGGACCGATGCCTCGCCCGTTGTTGCGCGCAGACGCTATCCGTGCTTGCGTTCGGGGTATGGCTCGCCTTCCAGTTGCGCCAGGAAGCGTTCGGCTTCCATGGCGGCGATGGCCCCGCTGCCAGCCGCGGTAACCACCTGCGCCAGTACGCGATCCTGCACGTCGCCCGCCGCGAACACGCCGGGGACGTTCGTGCGCATGCGCCGGTCCGTAATGATGAACCCTGCCTCGTCCATCTCCACCTGCCCCACGAACAGGTCGGTCTTGGGCACCTGGCCGATGTACACGAAGACCCCGTCCACGGGCAGGAGCGACTCCTCGCCCGTCTCCACGTTGCGAATCTTGAGACCGGTTACCTTGTCGTCGCCGACCACCTCGGTAACGACCGAGTTCCAGATGAACGCCATCTTCTCGTTCTGCTCGGCGCGCTTCTGGGCGCTGGGGTTGGCCCGCAGGCGATTGCGGCGGTGGATGAGGTAAACCTTTTTCGCGAAGCGGGTTAGGTATAGCCCCTCCTCTACGGCTGCGTCGCCGCCGCCGATGACTGCCACGACCTTGTCGCGGTAGAAGAACCCGTCGCAGGTGGCGCAGTAGGACACGCCCCGGCCCGTGAACTCCTTTTCGCCCGGGACGTCCAGTTTCCGCGGGGAGACGCCCGTGCAGATGATAACCGTCTTCGCCTCAATCTCGCCGCCGTAGGTGGTGATTTTGAACGGGTGGCGGCTGAAATCCACGGCTGTAACGATGTCGTACTCAATCCGCGCGCCGAACTTCTCGGCCTGGCGCTGGAACAACTGGGCCAATTCGGGGCCGCCGATGCCGTCGGGGAAGCCCGGGTAGTTCTCAATCTCGGCGGTAAGGGCCGCCTGTCCTCCCATGGCATGCCCCGCGATGACGAGCGGGTTGAGCAGCGACCTGCCGGCGTAGATGGCCGCGGTCAGCCCCGCAGGCCCCGAACCAATGATGACCACATTCTCCATGCGAATCCCTCCCAGGCAATCGGTGTTGACGCGGCCGCGCCCAAAGCCCGGCCGCGTTGGGGAAAGTGCGACGCTATCCCTACAATGCAGACTCTCGTCGCACAATAGCACCAAACGGGCAGGCCGTCAAGCACGCCGCGCATCCGTAGCACTTGCTCGGGTCAATGACGGGCGGCTCGCCCGGGTCAATCTGCACGATGGCCTTGGATCGGCAGACAGCCCGCGCCGCGCACTTACGGCAGGCGTGGCAGGCCGCCTCGTCAATGCGTGGGACGGCCGTTACCTGCGCTTTGGTGTACTCCACGATGCCCATAGTCTGCTCCTGTATATACCCCTATAGGGTATTATAGCGCATTGAGGGCGTCATGTCAAGTTGTGATGCGCTGGGCGCGGGTCAATACGCGTGCGCACATGCGCCTTGACGCGCCAGCGCGGGGCGACAAGGCGGCGTTTGCCATGCGCGCGCACTTCTGCTACACTGGGCGCGCACGATTCCTTTCGGGAGGGATACAATGCCGACCATACCCGGCACGCTGCTGAAGAAACTATACGTCAAAGGCAGCCTGAAGAACACCGAGAGCGGGTTTGAGTTCGCGCTCAAGAATACCCTGGCCCCGGGCGCCATCGTGGGCATCCGCACCCTCGTCGTGGACGGCGAGAAGGTGGACGGCTCGCGGGTGGAAGTGGCCTTCGGCGGCAAGACCTGGACGCTGGATCAGATCTCGGTTCAGAACCCGCTGGACTTCGCCGTAAACCTGGTGGTAACGGTGCGGGTCAAGGGGGGACCCCTGGCGGCGGGGCAGCACAGAATCCTCATCGTGCCCAACACGAAGGAAGTGGGCGAGTTGGACATAGAGATCGCCGACGCCGTGGCGTGAGGGACGGGCCATCGCCTGTTGGCGCATGCGCGCGGAGCACCTCGCCCGATGCTGATGCATCGGGCTGAAGGGGCGAAGCCCTGCGGTCTGGCGTTTGCGGGGGAATAGATTGCAAGTGCGACGCACCCCCAAGGTGCGTCGCACATGTGCGCCTTACCCTGGCCCTCTTCTAGAGCGCGAGGGGACAGTCTCTCATGCCTACCCCTGGGCCTGGAAATTCGGGTTGAAGAACATCTCGCGGAACGTTTTGTCCGGCCCGCTGAGATACTTCAGATACCACATCTTGGCCTTCTCGTAGCGGGTCTTGTAGAACGAGAACAGTTGATAGAACTCCACGAAGAAGATATCCGCCAGGCGCGGATCTTGGAGGATCAACATGTTCTCGTCGTTCTCGCGTCCCGCGGCATCGGTGAAGTTACGCGAGCCGGTGATCACCGTCGCACCCACCGCGCCCACGTCCAACACGAAGAACTTGTGATGCACCACGTAGTCGGCGTTGACGCGGACATCAGTGATGTGGAAAGGAACCAGGCCCGGATTCAGACTTCCCTCAACAATCTCCCCTTTGTGCCACATGGTGAAGTGGTATTCGCTGTACTGGCTGCCTGCGCCCTCGTTGTCGCTGATGCCGCTCACCACCACACCCTCGGCCATCCGCGCCCGCACCGCCTCGCCCACCGCGTCGTCGGTGAAGTAGAAGGCCGCGAAGTGGATGCTGTTGCGCGCCCGCTGCACGAAGTCCACCACGCGGTTGGTGTCGTGGGTAACCTGGCGCGTCGGGTTGTTGATGGCCGGCTCTAGCGGCGACGGCGAGAACAGAATCTCCACCACCATCGGCGATTCGCCCGGGAAGCGGGCCGGCACCAGCACCACGCGCGACAGATCGGTGTAGTTCGCCCAGAACTTCGCGCCGCCGCGCGACCGCAATTGCGACCGGGTGCGGTCAAACTCAAACCCATCGCTCCCCCACAGTTGGTTGAACTGCTCCAGGTACACCTGGGCCACCTCCGGCGCGCGGATGATGAGCAGCGTGTTGTTCTGGCGCTCGGTAGCGTTGTCGGTGAGGTTGTAGGAGCCGGTGGCGACGGCCAGTGGGTTGCCCGCCGCGTCGGAGATGACGGCGAATTTGTTGTGCGACTGCCAGTTGCCCCCGAACCCCGCCGAGCGGTCCGATTCCAGACGGATGTTGGGATGCTCCTCCAATGGCTTGTAGAAGACATCGTAGTACTTGGCGCGGTTGATGAGAAAGGCCAGCAGGGCAGCACGGTAGGAGCGCAGTTGCTCCAGCGCCTCGGCGTCGGCCTGGTACGCCGGCAGGAGCACGGCGTTGGCAACGGCTTCCAGCCCTTGCGCGCTGAGCGAGTCCACCAGTTGCTGGAGTTCCAGATGCGTTACGGGCAGGTCGGCGGGCAGGGGCAGGGCGGGGAGTTGCATGTGGTCGGCGAAGTCCTCCCACAGTTCGGGGCGGGCTTTGCCCTTCAACTTGCGCGGCTTGGGCACCCAGGAGACCTTCTTGCTGTAGTACTCGCTGTCGGTGAGGAAGCGGATTTTCACGCCGCGGTCCGCAGCCCGCAAGAAGGCGTCGCGGATGTTGGCGCGGTTGCACTGATAGAAGTGGGTGCTGATGGAACCGCCCGCCGGCGCCGAGTCAATGAACTCCACAAAGTGGCGGTCTATGCCGTTGGTGGTGTCCCAGTTGGGGATGCCGGTGTCAATGGCCTTGGTGAAGTGGACGGAGATGGTGCGATTGGCGTTGGAGTGGGTGGTTACCTGTGCCTGCGCTCGGAGAAACGGCGCGGCGTCGGCGAACTTGGCGTACTCGCCGGGCTTGAACCGCTTGCCCCTCTTGTAGCGGGCGAGAATCTCATACGTGTACGTCTGGCCCTGGGCGCACGCGAAGTCTATCCACGAGAAGCGACGGATGGGGTCCGACTCCGAGTCCGTTTTCCAGTCAAAACTGCGGAGGGGCGCTCGTGTGCCATTGGGGTCGGTGCGGAAGATGGTGAACCCTTCCAGGCCAGCGAGAAACGCTTCGCCGATGGTCCAGTGCAGCACGACGGCTTCTAGGCCGGGCGTGGCGTGCATCTGGAGGCGGTGCTGCCGGTAGAACTCCAACCTCTGGGCGTCGGTGGACATCGTGCACCCCCTTTCTTGCCGCGAAAGCACAACAGCGGGAAGGCGAAGGCAGGATGCGGCGCTCGGCGCGGCGGCATGTGCGCCGGCGCAGCCCGTGCGCCCAGTATAGCACCGGTGGCAGGCGGGCGCAAGGGTCGCCGCAGGCACCATCCCACGCGCCTCTCCCTTATCAACCCCCCGTCGCCGTGATATGCAGCCTCCGACAACTCGCGCAGGAGGTGTGCCATGCGTTTGCCGTTCCGCATCGTCCGCGTCAGGGAAGCCGAGGCCGAAGAGGACGACGACCTGCTGTTCCGCGCCATCGGCCCGTGGCCGTCGGACAAGGACCTGACGCCCGCCACGTACCAGGAACTCCACGCCGCCGCCTACGAAGCCTACACCGGCAACCCTCTGGCCTTTCGCATCATTGAGATTCTCACGGCGTACCTGTGGGGACGTGGGCCAACCGTAACGGCGTCGGATCCCGCCGTGCAGGCCGTGCTGGACGAGTTCTGGGCCGCCAACGATATGACTCGCAGGGGTCGCGCCATTGTCCGCGAACTCCACCTCTACGGCGAGCAGTTCATCCGCTGGCTGCCCGACGACACCATCTGGCAGATGGACCCGTCCACCATTGACGAACTCCAGACCGACCCCGCCAATGCGCAGGTGGTGGTGCGCGTCCATCAGATGGGCCACGAAGGCGGGCCTGGCGTCTGGTACGCCGTCCCCGATGAGGTGCAGCACTTCGCCATCCACAAGGTGTCCAATGCGCTGCGGGGCCGCTCTACGCTGTGGGTTCTGCTCCCCTGGCTTCGCCGATACCGCCAGTGGCTGGCCGACCGCGTGATGCTCAACCGGGGGCGGTCGTCGTGGATGTGGACGGTGGCCGTGCGCAGCGCCACGCCGCAGAAACTTCGGGCCAAGGCCAATCAGTACGCCCATGCGCCCGAACCGGGCTCGGTGCTGTTCCACGCCGACGACGAGGAATGGCGGGCCGCGGCGCCCAACCTGCAGGCCGATGACGCCCGCTGGGACGGCCACGCCATCAAACTGATGATCGCGGCGGGCGCGGGCATCCCCATCCACTGGCTCAGCGAGGTGGAAAGCGGCACGCGGGCCGTCGCCGCCGAGATGGGCGGGCCGTCGCTCCGCACCTTTGAGGCCATGCGCGAGGAGGTCGCCGCGCTCGTGCGCGATGTGCTCAATCGGGCCCTGGTGCGACGGCTGGGGCACGTGGCGCCCTACACCCTCTCGTTCCCCGACCTGACGCCGTCGGACAACCGCGAACAGGCGCAGGCGCTGGCGGCGCTGGTGCCTGCCCTGGGGACGGCGGTGGATCGCGGGTGGCTAGACGATGCCACGGCGCGCGCCTGGCTGTTCCAGTTCGCGGGGGAGAAAGAAGCGTAACGCCCACGCTGGGCTGGGTTTTGACACCACGGCTGAGGGTGGTACACTGCGCGCATTCGGCGCAGGCGGCCAACGCCCCGCCGGGAAAGGAGGGCATCCCATGCCCAACCGCACCTTGACCCGCAAGGAGGAGAAGGAAAAGAAGAAAAAGGCCCGCGGGGCTTTCCTCCTCTTCCTCAAGCGTCTCCGCGCCGCCTGCAAGGCCCTGGGTTCGGCCGACGAATGGTATGGCCTCATGCGAGACCTGGCTGACCTGCTACAGGAGTACGCGCCGGTGATTCCCCCCGACTGCTACGAGCGGATTCAGAACGCCATGCGTCCCGTGGACACGACCCGCAAGGGCCTGAAGCAGGCCTGCAAGGTGCTGGACGTGGAGATTGAGAACCTGATCCGCTGCCTGCCAACGGGCCGCTCCCTGGGCAAGATTCTAGGCGGCGGGCTCATCGCAGCGGCAGTCCTCGTGGGCGCAGCGGTCATCTACGCCGAGGCGACCGCCGTGGACATCGCCATCCTCAACCAGGGGTGCGATCCCATCCGCCTGCCCGCCAGCCTGCCCTTCCCGGTGCCGGGGGTCAGCCTGCCTTCGGCGCCCATCCCGCCGGGCGGATCGGCCACCGTGTCGCTTCCGCGCCTCGCGGTGGAAGTGGACGCCAGCCAGCCGGGCCGGGTGTCGGTGCGCGTGCTGGGCATCGCGGTACCCTACACGCTCGGCGGAGACATCGTCAGCATCCGCCTGGACGGGCAGGAGATTCTGGGGCAGAAGATGCGCGCGAACCTCGGCGACCGCCGCTCGCATGAACTGGTGGTAACATGCCGGTAGCAGGCCAGAAGCGAGTTGTGAGTCGCCCTTGCGCGCAAACCCGTTGTTCTCCGCGGTCTCGGCGCGCTCGGCGGTGGAACCGCGCGTAGGGGCGTCTGGAGCGCGAAGGACGCGAAAGGGCGCGAAAGGCACGACCGCACATGCGCGTGCCGCGCGGGGCTAAACCCCCGCGCTGAACGAACGAAGCCCCTTCGGGGCTTCGTTCGTTCAGCCCGATGCTTGAGCGTCGGGCGAACCCGTATCCTCTGCGCCCTCGGTGCCCTCGGCGGTGAAATCCGTCGCCCGTCCACTTGACAAATCGGACAAAATCGGGTATATTATAGGCAAGACCCCCACCCCATAGGGGAGGGGTAGGAGGCGCTATGGACACTCAACTCAAGACCGAGGTCAAGGCCAGGCTCGCCACCGCCGAGGGCCACATCCGAGGCATCGCACGGATGGTGGGCGAGGATGCCTACTGCGTGGACATCATCAAGCAGATTCTCGCCGTGCAGCGCGCCCTGGACCGGGTCAGCGCCATGGTGCTCAACGGCCACCTGCACACGTGCGTTACCACCGCCATCCGCGGCGAGAACCCCGACGAGCGCGAGCGCGTCATCGGCGAACTTATGGACATCTTTGAGTTGTCCCGAAAACTCTAGCAAGGAGTGTATACCATGATTGCCAAGGTGCTGAATGTTCCGAACATCTCCTGTCCCCACTGCGCCCACACCATCCAGCGCGAACTGGGCCAGGTGAAGGGCGTGGCCGAGGTGCAGGCCGACGTGCAGACCAAGCGCGTGTCCGTGAAGGTGGACACGCCCGAGACCCTGGATGCCGTCTTGAAGACGCTTCAGGAGATCGGCTATCCCGCCGAGGAGTAGCGATAGGGCAAGGTTCACCGCAGAGACCCCAGAGCGCGCAGGGACAACTGGAATCTCCTTGACCTCTGCGTGCTCCGCGTTCTCCGCGGTGAAGATGGAAGATAAGGAAGGTATCCATGCCCGAGAAGAAGCAACTGACCATCCCCGTAACAGGGATGACGTGCGCCAACTGCGCGCTGACCATAGAGCGCGGGCTGAAGAAGATGGAGGGCGTCCACAGCGCCACCGTGAACTTCGCGGCCGAACGCGTAACGCTGGAATACGATCCGTCTGTGGTGGACGAGAAGCGGGTCGTCGCGACCATTGACGTCCTGGGCTATCACGCGACGACGGCGAAGGCGGAACTGCCCATCCGCGGCATGACGTGCGCCAACTGCGCGCTGACCATAGAGCGGGCGCTGCGCAAACTGGACGGCGTGGTGGAGGCCAACGTGAACCTGGCCAACGAGCGCGCCACGGTGGAATACATCCCCACGGCGTTAACCCTGGCCGACATCAAGCGGGCCATCGTGGACGTGGGCTACGAAGTCGTGGAGGCGGGCGCGGGCGAAGAGGTGGAGGACGCCGAGCGTGCCGCGCGCGAGCGGGAAATTCGCTCCCAGCGGCGCAAACTCATCGCGGGCGTGGCGCTGAGCCTCATCATCTCCATCTTTAGCATGGGCGTGGACGGCGGGCTGATCCCCGACTTCGCTTGGCGGCCCTACCTATTGCTGGCGCTGACCGTCCCGGTGCAGTTCGTCATCGGGTGGCAGTTCTACCGCGGGGGGTACAAGGCCCTGCGCGCAGGCTCGGCCAACATGGATGTGCTCATCGCCATGGGGTCGTCGGCGGCGTTCCTGTACAGCGTGGCCAGCACGTTCTTCATCAAGGGCCCCTTGTACTACGACACCGCTGCGGTGATCATCACGCTCATCATCCTGGGCAAGTACCTGGAGGCGCGGGCCAAGGGCCGCACGTCCGAGGCCATCAAGCGGCTCATGGGCCTGGCGCCGAAGACGGCGCGGGTCATCCGCGATGGCGCCGAGGTAGAAGTGCCGGTCGGCGAGGTGCGCGTGGGCGACCTGGTCGTCGTGCGGCCGGGCGAACGCATCCCCGTGGACGGCGTCGTGGTGGAGGGGCAGTCGGCCGTGGACGAGTCCATGCTCACGGGCGAGAGCCTGCCCGTGGAGAAGGGGCCGGGGTCGCCCGTGGTGGGCGCCACGGTCAACAAGCAGGGCCTGCTCAAGTTCCAGGCGACGCAGGTGGGCAAGGGGACGGTCCTGGCGCAAATCGTCCGCCTGGTGGAGCAGGCGCAGGGTTCCAAGGCGCCCATCCAGCGGCTGGCGGACCGCGTGTCAGCGGTCTTCGTGCCGGTGGTGATCGGCATCGCCGTGCTCACATTCCTGGGCTGGTACTTCATCGGCGACGCGGGGTTCACCCGCTCGCTGCTGAACATGGTAGCGGTGCTGGTGATCGCGTGCCCGTGCGCCTTGGGCCTTGCCACGCCCACGGCCATCATGGTGGGCACCGGCAAGGGCGCCGAGAACGGCATCCTCATCAAGAGCAGCGAGAGTCTGGAACGCACCGGCGACGTGGATGTGGTCGTGCTGGACAAGACCGGCACCATCACCGAAGGGAAGCCGTCGGTTACGGATGTAGTGGCCCTGGATGGCGAGGAGGCCGAAGTACTACGACTGGCGGCGTCGGTGGAGCAGGGGTCCGAGCATCCCATCGGCGAGGCCATTGTGCAGGCGGCGCGCGAGCGGCAATTGCCCCTTGCGGCGGTTTCGGATTTCCAGGCCATCGGCGGCAAGGGCGTGGTCGGACGGGTGGACGGGAAGCGCGTCCTGCTCGGCACGCTGAAACTCATGGAGGAGAACGGCGTGCGGCTGAACGGGCTGCACCGGGAAGTGGAGCGGTTGCAAGGGGAGGCCAAGACGACGCTGGCGGTGGCCGTCGGGGATTCGGCTGTCGGCGTCGTGGCCGTGGCCGACACGGTCAAGCCAGGCTCGGCCGAAGGCGTGCGCATGTTGCACGACCTGGGCCTGGAAGTGGCGATGATCACCGGCGACAATCGGCGCACGGCGCAAGCCATTGCGGCGCTCGTGGGCATAGACCGCGTGCTGGCCGAGGTGCTGCCCCAGGACAAGGCGCTGGAGGTGAAGCGCCTGCAAGACGAGGGGCGCGTGGTGGCCATGGTGGGCGACGGTATCAACGACGCGCCTGCGCTGGCCCAGGCCGATGTGGGCATCGCCATCGGCACCGGCACCGACATCGCCATGGAGGCCGCCGACATCACGCTGATGAGCGGGGACCTGCGGGGCGTGGCGCGGGCGGTGGCGCTGTCCAGAGGCACCATGCGCACCATCAAGCAGAACCTGTTCTGGGCGTTCTTCTACAACACGATTCTGATTCCGGCGGCAGCCGCCGGGTTCCTGAACCCCATGCTGGCGGCAGGCGCTATGGCGATGAGTTCTGTTTTCGTGGTAACGAACTCGCTGCGCCTGCGGGGGTTCAAGGTGCGGGAGACGTAACCCACGCGCGGATTCGGCACAAAGTGCGACGCACCTCGGAGGTGCGTCGCACTTTGTCTGGTGAAGTAGTGGAAAACCCCTTCATCACAGAGACCACAGAGGAGTCCGGAATCTCGTTTCCCTCTGTGGTCTCTGTGTCCTCTGCGGTGAACCAGGCTACTTCGGGATCTCCGTAACGATCACGGCGCGGTTGGCTTCCAGTTCGGCCGGGTCCACGTCCTTTTCCGTCAGGAACAGTTCCGGATGGCCGTGGCAGTTCTTGCAATCCTTGTTCTGCGGCGTGATCTTCTGGATGTTGTGCACGGTGGCGTACTTCCAGGTGGGTACCGAGGCCCAGTTCGGGAGCATGTTGTCGCCGTAGTATCCGAAGATGTCGGCGGGCACCGGGATGTGCCGCACCAGGACATACTCCCATGGGCGGTCGGGCGTCGGGTTCGGGTTCTTGCCGATCTTGAACGTCAAAACCGACGGATCCAGTTTGCGGTAGGGCAGCCCTTCTTTGTCCAGCCCCACGTGGCAGTTCCAACAGGACTTGTACGCGCCTGCCGAGTGGCACACGCGGCAGTCCAGTTTGTCGCCGTGGATGTTGTGCTGCATGACCTGGCCCTTGCCGGGGGCCGCGTCCGGGTGGCAATCCAGGCACGAGGGCGCCGGCTTGCCATCGTACCGATGGGCGTACTGGGTGCCGTCGCCGTGGAACTGGGTCATGTTGTGGCACTTGAAGCAGTTGACGCCCTTGGTCCAGTGGACATCGCCAGGGATGCCTGGGTTCTTGCCCATGAATTCAGGGCCGACGCGCCCGCCGTGGCAGCCCAGGCACGTGTCGCTGAGCGAGACGATGCTCTTGACCTGGTGCTCCTTGACGAGCCCGCCGTCGGCTGAAGTGGGCCGGGAGATGTGGCACTGGCCGCAGGTAGCGTGGCAACTGGTGCAGTGCCGGTCAAAGATTTCGGCCTTCTTCGGGTCATTGAAGTCAAACCCGCGCTGGCCCAGGATCGTGTAGTAGCCGTTGATGGTGTAGTGCAGCGAAGTCGCCGAGGTCTTGGCGATTTCGCCGTGGCAGTTGGCGCAGACGCCGCCCTTGTCGGCGGACGGGTCGCGCACGACGCCCTGGTGGGCCGACGCCTTGTCATCGGTGTCGGGCTGGCCGCCGTGGCAGCCGATGCAGTTGGGCGTGTTATGGACGTCTTTGAGGAAGGTGTCGCTGCCGATGAAGACCTTCTCCCATGCCTCCAACGGAGGCAACTCGCCCGCTCAGCCTTCCCCTTCGGTTTCGGCGGAGCCGGTCTTCTTGGTTTCGGCGAGTTTCTGGAGGGTCTCGGCGCTGGTATGACACGCCACGCAGTTATCGGCGCTCGGGATGGGCGTGGGTGTCGGGGGGACCGGGGTATCTGTGGGCGCCGGCGTGTTGGTAGGTGGTGGGACCGGCGTGTTGGTCGGCGGTGCTTTTGTGGGCGCTGTGGTCGGCGTAGGCGTCGCCGCGGCTCCACAGGCCGCCAGGATCAGCACCGTGATCCCGATCAGACCCACCACCCAGGCAATGGTCCGGGTTCTCATGGGCCACCTCCATCGTCTTTGTGAGTCGGTTGTTCGGTCCGAAAAACCACTCTCCGTTCCGAAAAGCACTACAAGGGCTTCGGGAGTCGTTCGGAGCGGACTCCCGAAGCCCTCCCCTGCCGCATCAAGATGCCCGGAGGCCAACCGACGTCTCAGCGGCAAAGGGTGCTAGCGGGTCGCTCGCCTTGCGTACAGGGCGCTGCCCGCGAACAGGGCGGCGATGCCGGCCACCAGCACGACCCAGGTGAGGTCAGTCTCCCCACCGGTAACGGGCAGTGTGGTGGGAGCGGCGGTGCCTTCAACCGGGTAATCGGGCGCGGTGTTGACATCGTACCTTGGCTGCGCGAGGACCTTGTCGTCCTTGGTCCAGCCCATCATGCCGTACTTGATGTTGCCCGCGTCGTAGCCCAGGAGACCCAGGATCGTCGCCGCGACCATGCCAGTGTGGCCGGTGTAGCAGTAGGCCACAATGCGCTTGTCGGGGGGCAACTTGGCCAGGTTCTCGGGCTTGGCGATTTCCTTCCACGGGATGTTGATGGCACCGGGGACGTGGCCCAGGGCGTAGTGCTCCGCCGTCCGCACGGACACGATGACCGGGTCGTTGCTCGCGTCGCCGTCGTTCAGGTTCTCAAAGATGGAGTCGGCGCTTACGATGGGAGCCTTGGCGGTGTTCAGCCACTCGTCGGCGGCGGTGCGAATGATCTCAAAGTCGCCGGTCGCGCCCGTGGACACGGTCGGATACGGATAGGTGGCCGTCGCTTCATTGACCGTGGTCTCCAGCGAATAGTCGCGCTGGTCGGTGTCGGGGCCAAAGCGCTTGAGTGCCAAGACGGTGTCGTTCTTCGTCCAGCCCATGATCCCGAACTTGAGGTTGACAGCGTTGTAGCCCAGCAGGTTCAGGATGGTGGTCGCGATCTGCCCGGTGTGGCCGGTGTAGCAGTACACCACGATCTGCTTGTCCTTGGGCAGTTTGGCCAGGTTCTCGGGCTTGGCGATAGTCTTGTAGGGGATGTTGATAGCGCCGGGAATGTGGCCAAGCGCGTAATGCTCGGGAGAGCGCACGCTGACGATGAACGGGTCGTTGCTGGCGTCGCCGTCGTTGAGCAGCGTGAACAGCGCGTCGGCGGTGATGACGGGCGACTTGACGGTGGTGAGGTACTTCTCTGCGGCCGCGCGGATGACTTCAAAGTCGCCGCTGGGGCCTTCGGCGAAGACGGGAGATACGGCGATGGCCAAGAGGGACACTGCGATCAGTAGAGACAGAATCTTGTTCCGCATAGAACCTTCATTCCTCCTTGCATGCAGTTTGGGTAAAGCAGACTCTCAAAGTGCTGGCCTCCGGTAACGCCTGATGGGCGCAGTCCGCACAAGCGGCTTGTGCCTATTGTAACGAGGTGATACTTATCTGTCAAATCTATAGCGACGCTGGGCTGTCTAAATTCTGGCAATAAGTTGGATTTATCTATGTTCTAATCCATGGCAATAATCCCTGGCACGACGGGGCGCTTAATCTCACCTAACCGGCCGGGGTGGGAATGGGATGATGTGAACCTTGCTTGGCGACCGCCAACGCCCGGTGATTCGCGCCCCAGAACCGAAATGCGCCCTCCACGCGGTGTCAGTTCCGTCTTGCGTTGGCAACCGAGGTGCAACACATTTCCGGAGGCGCGTCGCGCCTGCGCCCATGGCGCGGCCAACAAACTTCGGAACCGAGACACGGCGTGGGGCCAGTTTGTCAAATAGGTGGGTTCGGGTATAATTCGCGCCTAGACTGATACCTGGGGGATGTATGGGAGGTTATATCCAGAAGCGCTGTCTCGCGGCGGTCATCCTGGCCGTGCTTACCCTGGCGCTCGGCGTGTGGCCCGCCTCGGCGCAGGGCGATGTTCGCCTGAAGAGCCTGACGGTCTCGCTATGGCCCGAATACGATCAGGAGGGCGTCCTGGTCATCTACCGCGGCGTCATCGCCGACGACGTGGCATTGCCCGTTACGCTGCGCTTTCAGATTCCCAAGGAGGCGGGCAAGCCCGCGGCCACCGCGGGCGTGGACGCCACCGGCGAGTTCCGCTACCGCAGTTACCAACTCGCGGATGCGGGGGAGTTCCTTGAGGTAATCTATACGAACCCGTACCGCGAGTTCCAGATGGAGTACTACTACAACCCGCTGGTGATGACGGACACGCAGCGGTCTTTCGCCTACCAGTTCCAGGCTGACTACGCGGTGGACGACCTGACCGTTGAGGTCAAGGAGCCTGCGGGCGCTCAGAGCCTGCGCCTCACGCCGGTGGCCACCGGCACGGGGACAGACTTTGACAACCTGCCGCTCCAGAAGTACGCGCTGGGGGCATTCGCGGCGGGGCAGGTCTTCCAGTTCACAGCGGCCTACGAGAAGACCGACCCGCGCCTGACATCCGAGATTCTGGGCCTGGCGCCGCCCGGCACCGCGCAATTTGAGGACGTGGCGCAGCCAAGCGGCTCGCAGAACGTGGTGGCCTACATCCTGCTGGGCGCTGCCGGCACGCTCCTGCTGGGCGCGGCGGTGTACGCCATCGCGCAGAGCCGCAAGCGGCCGAAGCCCGCGGCCGTTCGTCCCGCGCAGGGGAAGCCGAAGCCGCGCCGCGCTGCCCCGCCCAGGGCCGGAGCAACCGCGGCGGGTTTCTGCCATCAGTGCGGGGCCAAACTCAAGCCCGGCGCCCTGTTCTGTGCCAACTGCGGCGCAAAGGTGAAACGCAGATAGGCAAGAAAGTTGACAGTCTTTGTCCGAAATGGTAAAGTAGGGCCGCGGAGACGGAGTGTGCCGTTCCTCCGCAACTGCCACAGTGAACGATAAGCGCATTGACCGACACTATGGGTGGGTAGCAGAATGACAGAGAACCGAACGGACATTTCAGCGAAGCCGAGGCGTTCGGCCAAGCAGGTGAAGTTTTTGGCAGGCGGGGCGGTGGTGGTGTTGATCATCGCCTACCTCATCTTTTCCAGCATGCAGGGCGCGACGGCGGCCTACCTGACGGTGCGAGAGGTCAAGGCGGCTGCCCCATCCGACCGCCTGGTGCGGGTGAGCGGTACCGTCGTGGGCGATACCATTGACTGGGACGCGCACAACGTGGTGCTGCGGTTTGAACTGGCCGACGACACGGGGCGGCTCCTCGTCGTGTACAAGGGCGTGCGCCCCGACATGCTCCGCGATGGGGCCACGGCCACGGCCGAGGGGAAGATGGGGCCTGATGGCACCTTTCAGGCGACCCAGATTCTCCTGAAGTGCCCGTCCAAGTACGAGGAAAAGGCAACCGAGCAGGCCGCGTCCCGATGACGCAAGCATCCGAAAGGATTTGCGATTCCCCTTTGATACACTGAGGATACGCCACTCTATAGCAAGGGAGATATCTCATTGACCGCAGTTACGGTTGGCCAGTGGACTCTTTGGATCGCCCTGGCGATTGCCCTGTACGGGATGATCGCCTCTATTCTTGGAGCGCGCCAGCGGGTGCCCGAACTGGTGGAAAGCGGGCGCAACGCGGTTATTGCCCTCGGCGCGCTCGCCGTGATTTCCTCCGCTTGCCTGCTGTACCTCCTGCTGACCCGCAACTTCCAGGTGGCCTATGTGTACCAGCACGTGAGCACGTACCTGGCTGTGCCCTATGTAATCTCGGCGTTCTACGCCGGGCAGGAAGGCTCGCTCCTGTTGTGGCTTCTCCTGCTGACGGTGGCAGGGGCCATCGCCGTCTTGCGAAGGCAGGATTGGAACGAGGACCTGCTGCCGTATGTGGGCGCGGTGGTGGCCGGGGTGGCGGCCTTTTTCTTGTTGCTCCTCACGACGCTCTCCAATCCGTTCAAACTCCTGCCCGCCAACCCGGGGCAGGGGATCGGCCTCAACCCGCTGCTGGAGAACCCTGGGATGATTTACCACCCGCCGACGCTGTTCATCGGCTACGCGGTGTACACCATCCCCTTCGCCTACGCCATTGCCGCGCTGGCGACGGGGCGCGTTGGCTCCGGCTGGGTGCGGGGCATCCGCCTGTGGAGCCTGTTCGCGTGGCTGTTCCTGGGCGTCGGCATTCTGCTGGGCGCGCAGTGGGCCTACGTGGAACTGGGCTGGGGCGGCTACTGGGCCTGGGATCCGGTGGAGAACTCGTCGCTCATCCCGTGGCTTGTGGGGACGGCCTTCCTGCACTCGGTGATGATGCAGGAGCGGCGCGGGATGTTCAAGCGCTGGAACATCGCGCTGGCCACGTTGACCTTCGCGCTGTGCGTGTTCGCCACATTCGTAACGCGCAGCGGGCTGATTGAGTCGGTGCATGCCTTCGGACGCTCGCCGCTGGGCTACTACTTCCTGGCCTTCCTGGCGGTCGTCGTGGCTGTTACAACGGCCCTGGTCATCTGGCGCAGGGAAGAACTGAAATCCAAGCGCGAGATGGAATCCTTCCTGTCTCGCGAGTTTAGTTTGCTCGTTACGGTTCTCGGCATGGTGGGCATCGGCCTGGCCGTGCTCCTGGGCACGCTTTATCCCACCATCGCCGAGAGCCTGAGCGGGCGACAACTGTCGGTAGGCCCGTCGTTCTACAGCCGCGTGTTCACCCCCCTGGGCGCGGTGGTCATCGTCATCATCGCCATCTGCCCGCTGCTGGCGTGGGGGAAGTCGTCGCCCCAGCGGGTGCTGCGGGCCATGCTGTGGCCGGGCGTCATGGCGGCCGTCTTCGGCGTCGCCCTGGCTTTGGCCGGGATTCGCCCGCTTTACGCCGTGCTCGGCTTCGCGCTGTGCGTGTTCGTGTTCACATCCGTCCTGGTGGAATTTGGGCGCGGGTGGCTCGCCCGCAAGCGCATGACAGGCGAATCGTACCCCGTGGCCTTCCTGCGGCTGGTGAACAAGAACCACCGTCGGTACGGCGGCTACCTGGTGCACCTGGGCGTCGTCATCCTGGCCGCAGGGGTCATCGGCTCGTCGGTGTACAAGACCGATACGACCATTTCGCTGCGCCCAGGCGAGTCCATGCAGGTGCAGGGCTATACCCTGAAGTACGCCGAGTACACCATCCAGCCCACCGAAGCCAAGCAGCGCTTCGCCGTAACACTGGACGTGAGCAAGGGCGACCGTTCGCTGGGCCGCATGACGGCAGAGAAGAACTTCCACTGGAACGTGGAGCAGTGGGTTACAGAGGTCGCCATTCGGCCGGGGCTGGTGGAGGATTTGTACGTGATCCTCTCCGGGCTGGAACAAAGCGGCCTGGCGACACTTGCCGTCCAGACGCATCCGATGGTAACCTGGCTCTGGATCGGCGGCGGCCTGGTGTTGCTGGGCACGCTGTGGGCCATGTGGCCGCGCTCCGAAAAGAAGCGCGCCGCGGGGAGGGCTGAATGATGGGGATCGCGCTGGTTGTGCTGATCACGCTGGCGGCGGTTGCCTTCGTCGCCTATCCACTGCTGGGTGGGATGCGTCGCAAGCAGATCCCGCCGATACCCGACCTGGAGACCCAGGCGGCCTACGCCGACGCCGAGGAGATTGAACTGGACTTCCGCACGGGGAAACTGGATGAGGCCGAATACCAGTCGCTCACCCAGAAGGCGACGGCTGCCGCCGACGACGAACTGGAGCGGCGTATCCAGGCGCTGCGGAAGGCCCGCAAGCGGATGGCGAAGCCCGCAGCGGGCGGCAAGTGCCCGCGGTGTGGCGCGCCCTACGATGCGGGCGACCGCTTCTGCGCCAAGTGCGGGGCCAGCCTGGTTTCGGCGCGCGTGTGCCCCAACTGCGGCACGCCCTACGACGCGGGCGACCGCTTCTGCGTCAAGTGCGGCAAGCCGCTGTGAGGGCCCGCCGGGTGAGGGTTGGGTGAGGGGCGCGCGTGGCGCGGGGCTGAACCCCCGCGCTGAAGGAACCAAGCCCCTTCGGGGCTAACATCGGCCCACGCTCCCTCGCCCGCCGGGTGAGGGTTGGGGTGAGGGGCGGCTGGATCGCGAAGGGCACGAAAGGGCGCGAAAGCCACGAAAGCGGGGCCGCGTATGCCGCGGGGCTAAAGCCCCCGCGCTCAAGGAGCGAAGCCCCCTTCGGGGGCTGAGGATAGCCCGCAGGGCTTCGCCCCTTCAGCCCGACGGTTCACCGTCGGGCCGGGCCCCCGCGCCCGCAGGCAACGGGCGGGGTGAGGGGCGTGCTGCAAAGGGTACACCATGTAGGAGCGCACCCGTGTGCGTCTTGCAATCTTCATACTTTCTGGAAGGCATGACATGAAGCGAATTCTCGCCAGCCTCGCGCTGGCAACGTTGTTTCTGGTGAGCCTGGCCTCGGGCGGGGCCGCGCAGACCCCCCTGCCCCAGGGCGTGATTTCCGGCCAGGTCGTCAACGGCACGGCCGACGCTGCTCTTCCGCCCGCGCTGACGGTTACGCTGCAAGGGTTCAAGGGGACCGATCCCCTAGCCCCGCAGGCGACCGTCGCGGACGCGGAAGGCCGCTTCCGCTTCACGGGGCTGGAGACGGGGAGCGACTATACCTACGTGGTCTATACGGAGTACCTGGGCATTCAGTATGGCACCGACGCGCTGGCGTTTGAAAGCGGCCAGACGGAGATGGAGACGACGCTCTTCATCTACGAGACCACCACCGCCGACGACGCCATCTCCATCTCGCGGATTCACTTCATCATCACCGCTTCCGCCGGCGCGCTGGCGGTGGACGAGGTGCAGTCATTCTCCAACAGCGGCGACCGCACGTACATCGGCGCGGAGCCGACAGCCGGAGCGCAGCGGACCACGGTGCGTTTCGCGCCGCCGCCCCAGGCGCAGGACGTGCAGGTGGATGAGGGGGCCACGCCCGGCCGCTTTGTGCAGACCGCCGACGGGTTCGCAGATACGCTGCCGGTCGTCCCAGGACAGAGCACCCTCCAGGTCATCCTGTCGTATGTCATCCCCTACGACCCCGCGTCCACGACGCTGTCCACTACGTTCCTATACCCGACGAAGGCGGTGAACGTCTTCCTGTCGGATTCGGGCGTGGAGATGTCCAGCGAGCAGATGATGCTCATGGGCAGGATGGGGACCGGACCCCAGGCTTACGTCGGGTACGTGGGCCAGAATTTCGCCAAAGGGGACACGCTGACCCTGGAGTTCAAGGGCGCGGTTCAGGCCGGGGCGCCCTCCACGACCACACCCGCCGGAGGGCTCTCCACCACAGGGTACGCGCTGATTATCGGCGGGCTGTTGCTGATTCTGGTGGCGTTGGCGCTGGCCTATCCGGCGCTACGGCGCGGGCAGCCCCAAGCGGCCCCGGCGGGCGAGTCCGCCGCTCCGTGCGACGACGAGTGCGAAGAACTCCTGGCCGCCATCGCCGACCTGGACGACCTGTTTGAGGCCGGCGAACTGGACGAGGAGACGTATCGTCGGCGCCGCCAGGCCCTGAAGGCGCGCCTGCTGGAGATTCAAGAGAGGGCGCAGGAGTAGCGCAGGCATGATCCAAGTGCGCGGGTTGACCAAGGCCTTCGGGCCGAAAAAGGTGCTGCGGGGGATTGACCTGGACGTGCCCCCCGGCGAGTTCCTGACGTTGGTCGGCCCCAACGGCGCGGGCAAGACGACTTTCCTGCGCATCCTGGCCACCTTGAGCCGCGCCACCGGCGGCGACGCCCTCATCGGTGGCGTGTCCGTGGCCGAGCACCCCGCCCAGGTGCGGCGCAACATCGGGCTTGTGTCCCACCGCACCCTGCTCTACGACGACCTGACGGCGGTGGAGAACTTGCAGTTCTACGGGCGCATGTACGACGTGCCTCATCTGGAGGCGCGCATTGAGGAGGTCCTGCGCCAGGTGGACCTGTACTTCCGCAGGCACGATCCGGTGCGCACCTACTCGCGCGGGATGCAGCAGCGCCTGTCCATCGCCAGGGCCATCCTGCACGACCCGCCGGTGATGCTCATGGACGAGCCGTACACGGGCCTGGACGTGCAGGCCACAGCGATGCTGCGAACGGTGTTGCAGAGTCTGGCGGCCAGCGGGCGTACCGTGGTGATGACGACCCACGATCTGGAACTGGGGCTGGACGTGGCCGATCGGGTGGCCATCCTGTCGGGCGGGAAGATCGGGTTCCAGGCGGCGGCCCGAGACATCAGCATTCACGAGTTTCGGCGCGTGTACGCCGAACAGACGGCGGGGTAGAACATGGGCTTTTTGCGGAAGGTGGCGGCGGTTGCCTGGAAGGACTTGCGGGCCGAGTGGCGCACCCGCGAGGTCTTCAGCGCCATGTTCGTCTTCGCCCTGCTCATTATCATCATCTTCAACTTCGCGCTGGAACTGCGGGCCGAAAACGCGCGCGTGCTGGTTCCGGGGATTCTGTGGGTGGCCTTCACGTTTTCGGGCATGCTGGGCCTCAACCGCTCGTTCATCCAGGAGAAGGACAGGGGTTCGCTGGAGGGGCTGCTCCTTTGCCCGGTGGACCGCAGCGCGATATACTTGGGCAAGATGCTGGCCAACTCGGCGCTGATGGCGCTGGTGGCGGTGTTCATCCTGCCGGTGTCGTTCGTGCTGTTCAACCTGTCCTTCGGGGCGCTGCCGATGATCGTGGTGGTAACGGCGCTGGGCACGGTGGGGTTCGCGGGCGTGGGGACGCTGTTCTCGGCCATGGCGGTGAACACGCGGGCCAGGGAGGTCATGCTGCCGCTGCTGCTGTTTCCGGTGGCCGTGCCGCTCATCATCGCGGCGGTGAAACTCACGGCGGGCATCATGGACGGCGTGCCAGGGGCCGAACTGGCGCGATGGTGGCAATTGCTCGTGGGGTTTGACGCGATTTTCTTCACCCTGTCGTTTATGACGTTTGACTATGTGATAGAGGAGTGAACGATGGCGCTACATAAGGACGCCTGGCTGTGGGTTTTGGGCATTCTGGCCTTCGTGGGCATTCTGGTTGCGGGCTATCTGGCGCTCGTCTACGCGCCGCCGGCCGAGGGGTTCGTCGGGCAGGCGGAACCGGCCCAGCGGATTTTCTACTTTCACGTGCCCGCCGCCTGGACGGGCTTCCTGGCCTTTTTCGTAACTTTCGTGGCCAGCATCGCCTACTTGTGGAAGGGCGGCAGGAAGTGGGACATCGTCGCGGCGTGCTCGGCGGAAATCGGCCTGGTGTTCACGACGATGGTGGTCGTTACCGGCCCCATCTGGGCCAAGCCGACATGGGGCGTCTGGTGGACCTGGTCCGACCCCAAGTTGGTTACCGCCGCCATCCTTTGGCTCATCTACTTCGGCTACATCATGCTGCGGCGGATGGTGGAGGACGACGCGCGCCGTGCCAGGTTCTCGGCGGTGCTGGGCATCATCGGGTTCGTGGATGTGCCCATCGTGTTCGGCGCGGCGCGGTGGTGGGGGCAGAGCGTGGCGCACCCCATCGTGGTGAGCGGCGGCGGGTTTGACGTGGCGCCGAAGATGCTTACCGCCCTGATGTTCAGCCTGGCCGTGTTCACGATCATGTACGTGGTCATCCTAACGCTGCGGGTGCGGGCCGAGCGCCTGGCCGACGAATTGGACGCGCTCAAGGCGCAGGAGTAGCCGTTGGGGATTAGCCATTAGCCGTCAGCGATCAGCCGTCGGCCATCAGCACACGGGCGAGCGGCCAAAGGCTATAGGCTAAAGGCTGTAGGCTAAAGGTAGAGGCTATTGGTCAAAGGCTATCGGCCAACGGCCCAAACAAGAGAATCACGCGAGGGAGAGAAACATGACCTATCTGATCGCTGCCTATTTCGTGTTCTGGGTGCTGACCTTTGCGCTGGTGTTCGGCGTGTACCGCAAGCAGAAGAGCCTGCAGCGCGAAATTGAGGCGCTGCGCGAGGAGATGGAGCGCCGCAGGGGATAATGATGGAAGGACAGAACGTGAGCCTGGCCCTGGCCTTTATCGGGGGGCTGCTGTCGTTTGCGTCGCCGTGCGTGCTGCCGCTGGTGCCCGCGTACCTGGGCTACCTGGGGGGCGGCACCGTCGCGGGCGTCGTCAGCGACAGGAAGGCGGGCGTCCTCCATTCGCTGGCGTTCGTCGCGGGGTTCAGCCTGGTGTTCGTGGCGCTCGGCGCGTCGGTCGGGGTCATCAGCAGCCTGTTGAGCCGCTACCTGGTGTGGGTGCAGCGCATCGGCGGCATCGCGCTCATCGTGTTCGGCCTGCACACGCTGGGCCTGCTCAAGATTCCGTTTCTGTACTACGACACGCGCGCGCAGGTGCAGCACAGGGGAGTCGGGTACCTGTCGTCGTTCCTGATGGGAGTTTTCTTCTCGGCGGGGTGGGCGCCGTGCGTGGGCCCTATCCTGACGGCCATCCTCCTGCTGGCCAGCAACACCCAGACGGCGGGCCAGGGTGCGTTCCTGCTCTTTGTGTACGCGCTGGGGCTGGGGTTCCCGTTCGTGTTGGCGGGGCTGGCCGTCGGGAGCCTGACCGCCTGGATTCGGCGCATGGGCCGGTACATGCAGTGGGTGTCGTGGATCAGCGGCGTCTTGCTCATCCTCATCGGCGCGGCGATATTCACGGATTCGCTGCAGCTCCTATCGGCCTACGGCAGTTTCTTCAACCTTGGCATTGAGTGAGGACAACCGTGCGGAATCGCATTGTACTGGTTCTGGTACTGGCCGGCATCGTTTGCCTGATTGCGGGGCTGTGGCTGCTCAAGGGCGGGGCGTCGGGGGGAAGCGATGCGCCGGACATCGGCAAGGCGGCGCTCATCCCAGGCACGACCCAGCCGACGCTGCAAAAAGGCTCGCCCGCGCCGGACTTTGAGATTTCGTACCCCAACGGCAAGAAGACCCGCCTGAGCGACCTGAAGGGCAAGCCCGTGCTGGTGAACTTCTGGGCCACGTGGTGCCCGCCGTGCCGCGCCGAGGTGCCGGAGATCCAGAAGGCCTACGAGCGGTACAAGGCGAATGGCTTCGTCGTCGTCGCCGTGAACGTCCAAGAGTCCAGCAAGGACGTGGCCGGATTTATGGAGAAGTACGGGATGACCTTCACCGTAGCCATTGACTCCTCGGGCGCGGTGGGCAGGCTCTATCGGGTCAGCGGCATCCCCGCCAGTTTCTTCGTGGACAGGGCGGGGATCGTGCGCGAGATTTTCGTGGGGTCGTTGACCGCCGCCGACCTGGATCGGCTATACGATCTCATCAAGTAGCAGGGAGCAGCCATGCACGGCGACGCGCAACGCCCCAAGGTGTCGGGCCTGGCAAGAGATCTCGTGATCGCCGCCGATCAGGCCATCTATGTGCTGTCGCGGCACTGGTTGCTGGTGGCGAATCTTCTCGCCGCCATCTACGCGGGGCTTCCGCTCCTGTCACCGTACCTGAAGTCCAGGGGGCTAGAGTTTGCAGGGCAACTCATCTTCGCGGCGTATCGCGTGGCCTGCCACCAGCGGCCCGAGCGGTCGTTCTTCGTCTTCGGCCACCAGATGGCCTACTGCCAGCGGGACACGGCCACGTACACCACCGTGGTGCTGGCGGGTATCGCCTACGCCCTGCTGCGGCCGCGGGTGAAGGGGCTGTCGCTCAAGGCTGCCGCGCTGCTCGTCCTGCCGATGGCGGTGGACGGCGCAGGCCAGTTCTTCGGCTTGTGGGTGAGCACGTGGTGGTCGCGGGTCATCACGGGCGCGCTATTCGGGTTTGCGCTGGTGTGGCTTGTGTATCCGCTCATAGACGAGGGGCTGGCGGAGGCCCGCAAGGAGATAGAGGCGCGGTTCGCGAAGGCAGGGCTTCCGCTGCCGGGCCTCAAGCGAGAAGCCTGAATTTGGAGAAAACCCCATAGTTGATATATAGTATGGTGCTATTGTAACAAGGGAGGAGTATCTTTGGCGAACACGAAGTCTGCAATCAAGCGAATTCGCATCTCGCGCAAGCGCGCACTGCGCAACCGCGTGTATCGGTCCAGCGCCCGCACCTACGTGAAGAAGGCTCGGACAGCCATCCTGGAGGGGGACACCCCGGAACAGCAGATGGAGGCGCTGCGCCAGGCCATTCGCGCGCTGGATGTGGCTGCGGAGCGCGGCGTCCTGCACAAGAACAACGCTGCCCGTCGCAAGTCCAGGCTGATGAAACTGTACAACAAGGCCCAGCAGGAGGCGCAGGCCTAGCCGCTGCGCTGTCGGCTGCCAAAGCCGAGAACTCAGAGCCCAAGCCAGCCCCGACGCGGCAACCCCGCCGAGGGGCTGGTTCTGTTGCGGCGCGCAAGCGATGGGAGGGATGCTCGTGGAAGCCGAACTGTCCCAAGAGGTTGTGGAGAACTCGTTGGCGGACGTGCCCTTCGTATCGCGCGCGCTTTATCTTCCATCCACAACCTCCACCAACGACGTGCTCAAGCGCCTGGCGTCCGAGGGGGCGCCGGAGGGGACGCTCATCCTGGCCGACGAGCAGACCGCCGGGCGCGGGCGGCTGAACCGCCGATGGGTTGCGCCCGCCGGCAGCAGTCTGTTGTTCTCCGTCCTGTTTCGCCCCCCCGCGTCGGCGCAGGCCCATTCGCCCTTGACCTACACGATGCTCTGCTCGCTGGCCGTGCGCGACGCTGTCGCCGAGACCCTGGGGGTCTCCATCGGCATCAAGTGGCCCAACGACCTGGTGCACGCTGGGCGCAAACTGGGCGGCATCCTCACCGAAATCAGCACGGACGCCCGGGGCGGGGGCTATGTCGTCGTGGGCATCGGCCTCAACGTGAACTGGGATCCATCCGCCGCCGAGTTTGACTCCCCCGCCACGAGTATCCGCAACGCCGTCGGCCACCCCGTGGCGCGCGCAGACCTCTTGCGCGTCATCGTGGAGCGAATCGCCGAACGCTATGCGGCGCTGCGCGCGGGCCGGTCGCCGGTGCGCGAATGGGAATCCGCGCTGGATACCATCGGCCGCGCGGTGGCGGTGGAACTTCCCGGCGAGCGCATCACAGGTGTGGCCGTGGGCGTGGACGCCGACGGCGCGCTCCTGGTGCAGGCGGATGATGGCCTGCGCCGCATCATCGCGGGCGACGTGCGCGTGCGAGATTCGGCCGTCGCCCCGTAAGTCGGGCCACCTACCCGATGCCGCGCGCGTACAAGTACCACATCCCCCCAACGTATCCCATCATTAGCAGAAGCGCGTCCACCTCCACGAACAGGATGCGGCGTTCGGCTCGAGCCAGGTTGTTGATGAGGCCCAGCGCGGTCAGCAGAAGCCCCAACAGCCCCGCGATGGCGAAAGCCGAGTCCACCGTGCCCAGAAACCGACCGGGCAGGTAGAAGACGTCCGTCATGCCGAGGATGAAGACGTTGAACAGGTTGCTGCCGAACAAGTTGCCCACGGCCAGGTCATAGGCGCCCAGGCGCGCCGCCGCGATGATGGCGGTCAACTCTGGCAGCGACGTAACGATCGCCACGAGGAGGGCCCCGACGAACCCCGTGCTCAAGCCCGTGATCTCGGCGATGCCTACGCTGCTACGCACCAGGTGTGGCGTGGTGAGCACCAGCACGCCGCTGGCCGCGGCGAACCCCACGAGCGCCCACGGCAGGGTGGGCACGCCCGTAACGTCGGCCTCTGCGGCGCCGGTGGCGGCTCTGGGCGCGTCGCCTTGAAGCAGCCGCACGGCGACGACGTAGGTAACGATGATCAGAAGGCTGTCCAGCCCCACCCAGCCTATGCGCACGTCAATGTCGGCCAGGATGAAAAAGATGGACAGCGCCGCGATGAAGACGGCCAGGCTGGCCGTGAGCGCGTGCTTCGTGGCCACCCGCCGCAGGATGCGGGCCTGCCAGAAGACGGCGTCCAGCGCGGCCAGCAGAAACATGTTGAACATGTTGCTGCCGAACACATTGCCCACCGCCAGACTGGGCACGTTCTGGTCCAGCGAGTTGATCGTGGTGAGCAGTTCGGGGAGCGATGTGGCCCCCGCCATCAGCAAAGTTCCGATGAACATGCCGCCCAGCCGCGTGCGAACGGAGATGGCATCGCCGTACTCGGCGAGTTTGATGGCCGCGACCACGACGACGGCGGCGCTGACGATGAACTGTATCCAGACCATCAACGTCCCTCCGCGCTCCGTGGCTGCTTGGGCAACCCCCTCACCGTGGCCAGGGGCCAGGCCGCCAGAATCCCCGTGTCCGGCTGGCCCAGATCCCCCACGACGCTCTCCGTGGCCTCAATGCACCGCTGCACCAGGCGCTCGTCCTCCACGATGGCGAACAGGGTGTAGTGGTAGCAGTCCACGCATTCGCTGGCCCCGAGGCCGAAACTGAAACGCATGGGGATGTGGGCTTTGGCCTTGCGGCGTTGCCGCCCCGTGCTCTCCACGATGGTCGCGCCGCTGATGCCGATGGCATCCCACGCATCCAGCAGCGCATCCAGTTTGTTCGGCTCATTCAGCACGTAAAAGATCATGTACATGGCAGGCTCTCCTTATCCTGTGGGTAGCCCTTGAACTACTCGGGCGTACTGCCAGTATACCCAGCCGCGCGTTGAGGGTCAATCGGGGTCGCCCGTGAGTAGTGGATACACTTCGGTGGAAACCTGTCAGACCGATGAGCGGCAGCACGAAACGTACAGAACATAGGGCAGGCTTCCAGACCTGCCCCCTGCCTCCGACGGCTATGGAAAGCCGCCCTGCT
This sequence comes from Chloroflexota bacterium, assembly GCA_014360805.1. Classification (NCBI taxonomy): domain Bacteria; kingdom Bacillati; phylum Chloroflexota; species Chloroflexota bacterium. Next base: position 23,661 of record JACIWU010000012.1, on the reverse strand, counting down.
CGCTGCCCGCGAAGACCCCAAGGGTCTCGCAGACCTTTGGGGTCTCCTTGTAAGAGATTCTCCCCCACCATCAGGGGCGGTGGGGGTGGGGCGGAATCTCCTTGCGGTGCCGCAAGCGCCACAGCGCGCCCACGGGATACCCCACCATCTTGGCCCAGTCGCCGGTAACGCGGATGACGGGCACCCACAGGATGGCCCTGGCCTTGTCGGCGGCGGAGAGTCCCGCCAGGCGCGGGAGAAGCCGCCGGTACGGCGTGCGCAGCATGGCCGCCGCCCCCAGCAGGTACAGGAGCCAGACGGCAGGATGAAGCGCCAGCCCCGCCACCGCAATCAACGGCACGGCGACGAAATAGGTCCCATAGCGGGCCGCCTGGCGCTCCCGCCACAGGTCGGCCTTGCCATCGCCGCGAGCGTAGCGATAGTACTGCCGCGCGAAGGCGCGCAGGTTCGGCCTGGGGCGAAAGTGGGCGATGGCCCTGGGCGCGAAGGCGAAGGCCCCGTAGCGCCGGCGGAGCGCAAAGTCAAAGATCAAGTCCTCGCAATAGTCCAGCCATTCGGGGTAGCCGCCCACTTCTTCCCATGCGCGCTTGAGGAACGCCACCGAGCGGCTGGATGGCAGAAATCGGTCCGGGCGGATGTCCCGCAGGTCGGGGAGCGTCGTGGCCCCGAGCGCGAGTTCAAAGACCGTCCGCGGATCCGACACGAAGAACCCTGCGCTGACAGGCGCCTCGCCGCGCTCAATGGGCGCGACAATCTCGGCGAGCCACTCGGGAACCAGCCGCGTGCCCGCGTCGGTGGAAGCGATAATCTCGCCGGTGGCGTTGCGAATGGCGTAGTTGCGCCCCTGCGAGATGTTGGCCCCCGGCTGAAACAGCAACCGCAGCGGCAGCCGCTCCAGATAGCGGCCGAGAATGTCCAGCGTGCCGTCGGTGGAGCCGCCATCCACGATGACGATCTCATCCGGCGGGCGCGTCTGAGCCGCGAGGGAATCCAGCAGCGCGCCGATGCTTTCGCGCTCGTTCAAGACCGTGGCGATCACCGACACTTTCATCTTATCGCACCACCTTGAGCGTACACAGGAACATCGCCTCGCTCCATTTGCCGTCGGGGAGCGCGCGCGCCGACAGGTACAGGTCGTAGCGCCCCGCCGGCAGGTCCGCAGGGATCAACATAAAGCGGTCGTCGCGCACCACCTCGCCCTCGGCCCAGAGCGACGTGGGATAGCGGCCCTCGGCGGGCTGGCCCGTGCTGGAAAGCGCCGCGCCTCGGTCGCCGATGGTCATCTCGTAGTCCGCGCCAGGGGCGGTGGCCGCCCGCCAGAATAGCGTGAGGTGCACCACGTCGCCTGGCCGAATGTCCACCCGCTGGCCCTCAAACCCCAACTTGTGCACGTCCACGCCGCCCAGTTCCAGCGGGCCGAAGCGGGCCGAGAGGCGCTTCTGCATCGGGATGGCCGACAGCGGCGGTTGGCGCGGCGCTCTGGACACGCGAATCGGGTCAAGAAGCAGGTGGTCGCCTGCGTCGGCCCCGTTCAGGGAGATGGGCAGGCGCGCCCCATCGCTCATCCGATACATCCCGATTTCCAGCCGGTATTCGCCGGGCGGGGCCCCGGGCGGCACGGGCACGCCATAGTTGTCGGCGATTTGGTCGCCAACCTTCCACGTCGTCGTCATGGCGGCCCCGCCCACGGGTTCGGCGTCGCGCTGGCCCACCACGTGGCCGCCCGCGTCCAGCAGATGCACGAAGACCTTGTACCGCTCGGATATGGCGTCCAGCGCCTCCCAGAACAGCGTGATCTGCACGATGCCGCCCGAGGGCACGTCCTCGCTCAGCAGGCTGTAGCCGCGCAGGCGGATGCTATCCCCCAGGCGGGCGTCCAGCGGGTGGGCAATCTGGGCCATCGGCTTCGTGGGCACGGCGTACACGACGAACCGCACGTTGCCGAACCAGTCGTCCGACGCCTTGAACGCATGACTGTCCATCCAGGACTCAACGAACCATTCCGGGTCGCTCTCGTCGGTGGCCCAGAAGATGGCGAAGACGCGCTCCCTGCCGGCAATCATCTGCTGGAGGTCGCCCTCGGTCGCGGCCCTGTCCAGCGGGCGTTGACGGGGCAGTGGATAGACCGGGCTGGCGCCCTTGTAGTACAGGGTGAACGTTTCCACCTGGCTTGGCGCGTTGATGAGCACCGCGTCGTCCGGCCCGCCGAAGGCTTCCACATAGCGGGCGATGGCGCGGTAGTCATCGCGGGCGTATGCGGGGTCAAAGTAGTAGTTTTGCAGCGCCTGGGCGCCGGTGCTCGCCAGCGCGACAACCGCCAGCAGCAGCCACGCCTGCGCCCAGACCTTGCCCAACCCCCGCGGCCGGCGCTGTGCGGGCCACAGCGCACCGCGCGCCACCAGGAGCGCAAACGCGGGCGCGCAGATCAGGAAGAACTTGGGCCTGTAGGCCGGCTTCAGCAGCGACAGCGCCCACTGCGCCAGGACGGGCACCGCCAGCCACGTGCCGACTAGCCCTGTTCGCCACCACCAGGGCAGGTCGGCTCGCCCGTTCGCCGCGCGGCGCAGCGGTAGGAGGCCCACCAGCGCGACCACGCCCAGCGCCGCCGCCAGGACAAGGAGATCGGAGCGGCTCAGGGTCAGCGAGTGCCCGCCCACCAGCAGGACGAACGCATCCTTGACGAAGAACGCCAGCGAATGAGGTTCGCTGATGGCGGGCCACTGCGTCATCTGGCGCAAGCCCGTGGGCAGCCACGGGATGTACAGGGCGAACGCCGCCGCTTGAATCGCGGCCCATCGGAGCAGGCGGCCTGTCCCGCCGCGGTGCCACAGCCAAAACGCGAGATACGCCAGGTTCCACACGCCCCACAGCATGGGGAACGAGTAGTGGGTGTACAGCCCCATGACCACCGCCAGGGCGTAGAGGACGGAGAACCCCTTCACCCCAGAGACGGCGGAGAGGTCTCCGTGCGCTCCACGGTGAGAGGCTTCAGCCCTCACGTAGCGCACGAGGGCGTAGGTGCCCAGGCAGACGACGGCAGCCAGGAGCATGTACATGCGCGTCTCCTGGGAGTAGTACACCTGGAACGGCGAAATCGCCGCCAGGAACGCAGCCAGAAGCCCCACGCCCGCGCCGAACAGGCTGTCGCCGATGAGGAAGACGAGGGCCACGGTCGCGACGCCCAACAATGCCGACAGCGACCGCAGGGCCAGTTCGCCCGTGCCCCACAGGCGCACCCAAAAGTGCAGCAGCCAGTAGTACAGCGGCGGGTGGATGTCATGCGCCGCGTCGCGCGTGATGGTGGCCAGGTCGCGCAGGGCCAGCGCCGCGCTGGTGCCCTCGTCGTTCCACAGGCTTTGCGCGCCGATGCGGTAGAAGCGCAGGAACGCCGCCAGCGCCAGCACAAGCGCCAGGAGCAGCCACACCGAACGCCGTCGCGTCATGCGCGCCTCCTGGCCTGGAAGGGCACCGCCAGCAGCCCCAGCGCGCCTGCGGCCAGCGCCAGCAGCCCCAGCGCCTTGCGCGCGGCGAACGCGCCCGGCCGATTCCGCACGATGAGCCCGTCCAGCGCCGCGCCGTCGGTCGCGTACACGGCCACATCGTGCAGGCCCGCGCGCAGGCCGTGCGCCACAGGGACAACAACTCCCGGCATGGCGGCATCCGCGCGGAGATTCAGCGTCGCGGCGGCGCGGCCGTCCACGAAGACCTCCATCGCGCCGCCCTCCGGCCCTCTCACGAGCACCAAATCCAGGTCGGTGCCCGCGAACCGAAAATGCACCTGGCCCTCCCCCTGGCTTCGGCGGTAGCCGCCCAGGACGGCGCGGGAGTCGGCCACGTCCACCCACCGGCCGACATAGGAGAGCGCCCAGTGGTCCTCCTGGTGCCAGCCAGTGTACACCGTCGGCACCTCGGCGGTGAGTTGCCGCATGGCCTCGTACACCGGCATGGGGGTGAAATCGGGCTCCACCATGCGGAAGTAGTAGAAGACCTCGCCGGTCTCGGTGTCGGTGGCGCGCTTGAAGAACCAGTAGTTCATGACGCCCATCCAGGGCCATTCGGCTTGGGCACGGCGATAGGCTTCCACGGCGTAGCGCGCCTGCTGTTCGGGCGTAACGCGGCCATAGATGGCGGGCTTGGGGAAGTCGGGCGGCACGGCGTTCCAGCCCACCTCGGTGGCCCAGATGGGCTTGTCGGCGTCGGCGTTGCGCACCATAATCTCGCGGATGAGTTGAGGGCGCGCGAAGTTGGTGCGGTCGGGTGTGGCGCGCCGGTCCGTCGGGCCGGTCCACAGGCCGTAGGCCATGACGCTCATGATGTCAAAGTAGCCCCGCACGCCGGCGTCATACATGCGCTGCAAGAAGACCAGGTCGTTCATGTTCCGCCCGCCGGGCTCCAGCGTCTGGGCCAGCCCCGCGCACAGGATGACGCAGTCGGGGTCGGCGGCCTTGGCGCGCGTGTAGGCCACCTTCAGCAGCGCCACGTAGCCTTCGGGGCTGACCGGCTGCTCGCCCCATTCGGGGTAGATGTTCGGCTCGTTCCAAATCTGATAGTAGCGGATGCGGCCCTTGTAGCGGCGCACCACGGCTTCCACGAAGTTGCCGAAATCGTTCAGGTCGTCGGGAGGGGCCAGCGTGCCGCGCGCGTCGCCGTCGGCGCGGGACCAGGCGGGCGGGTTGTCCAGCCGCGCGATGATCTCCAGCCCGTACCGTTCCGCCAGGTCCACGATGCGGTCGTACTTCTCCCACGCCGAACGGGGCGGCTCGTTGCGGCGGTCGGTGAAATCGCCGCGCCCGTGAATTTCAATGTCCTCCCACGGGAACTCCTGCCGAATCCAGTGGAAGCCCGCGTCGCGAATCATGCGAATCGCCTGCTCCACCTTGGCAGGTTCCACCTCCTGCTCCAGGAAGACGTTCACGCCGTAAGGGTTCACCCCCGCGTGGGCGATAGGGGTCATGGGCGAGGTCTGGAGAGGGGGACGGGTGAGTTGGATGAGCGCCCAGGCGACCGTGCCCTTGATCTGCTCGCGCAGGTCCTCTTCGCCGGTAACGCCGTACATGCCCGCGCGCAGCGCGTCGCGGCACAGGAATGTCCCAACGACCGCAAGTGCGATGAGCGCGCCGAGCACGATGAACCAGGCGACTCGCCGTTTGGGGCGTCTCCGCAAGGGTTCCCTCCACAGCAGCGTTTTGCAGATTATACGTTGGGGGCGGGCCCCTGCCAAACGTATGCCCCGATGCGATACGCTCTGCGCCAGCAAACCCTGGGGCCGAGTCCCGTATCTGGGGCGGCGGAGAGGGCGGTTCGTGCCGCCTCTGCTAGGGTCGGGTGCGCGAGCGCGGTCGGCCGGGGCTGTCGCTCCTGGCCTGCCCCCGGTAGGCGGGCGCCTTGATCTGCACCACCGTGCAGCGGGTCTTGTCCAGCATGCGAATGCGCAGGCGCGGGTCCAGTTTGTCCATGTCTTGGCTGGTGGTGAAGACGGTAGGCAGGCGCGCCAGATAGCGGTAGTTGCAGATTTGGTACAGTTTCTCGCGGGCCCAGGGCGTCGCGCTCTCGGTCCCCAGGTCGTCCAGCACCAGGAACTTGGCCATCTTCACCTCTTCCAGGCGGCGGTCGTAGGACACGGGACTCAACGGGCTGAACGTGGCCCGCAGGTGGTCCAGCAGGTCGGGCACGACGACGAACACCACCGGCTCGCCCTGGGCGTGGCGATAGTTGGCGATGGCCGCGGCCAGGTGGGTCTTGCCGCACCCGTACACGCCCTGAAACACCACCCAGCCGTCGGGGCTTTGCGCGTATTGCTTGGCGAAGGCGAAGGCCTCTCGCAGATTCTCCCGCTGCTCGGCCGTGAGGCCCTGCTCGTTCTGGCGCAGGTCAAATCGCTCAAAGGTCATCTCTGTGTAGAGGGCCAGCGCGTCTAGTTCGGCTATTCCGCCGGGTTCCGCGCCGCGGTAGTCGGGCACCTGCAGCACCACATGCTCCACCAGGTCCAGGTCCAGCAGGCGCGAGCGCAGGCGCAGGTCTATCTCGTCCAGTTCGCAGTTCATGGTGATGACCGTGGGCTGTCGCCGATTATAGCGGTGGTTGAGAATCTGGAAGAGTTTTTCCTGCGCCCAGGGCGTGGAACTCTGGGTGCCCAGGTCGTCCAGCACCAGGAGCGGCGTGTCCAGGATGCTCTGGAAGCGCTCGTCAAACGGCGCCTCGCTGGTGGGGCTGAAACTGGCGCGCAGGTAGTCCAGCAGGTCGGGCACCACGGCGAAGACGACCGCTTCCCCAAGCGCCAGGCGGTAGTTGGCGATGGCGGCGGCCAGATGGGTCTTGCCCGACCCGAACCCGCCGCGGAACACCAGCCAGCCCTGGGGGTTCTCGGCGAAGGCGCGCGCCCGCTCGTAGGCCATCTGCAAGTTGCGCTGCTGGGCCGGCGTGTGCTGGCGGCCGCCTGGTGTGAAGTTCTCAAAGGTCATGTGGGACAGGGCGCCCAGGTCGCTCCACTTGCGGAGGTGTTCCTGCCTGCGCTCTTCCAGTTTGCGGAGCGCGCACTGGCACGGGACCGCGTGGCCGAAATCGGGGTGATCCACGGGCAGGTCGGGCAGGAGCAGGCCCGTGCCGCCGCAGATGGGGCACACGTCCTCGTCGGAGCGCTCCGTCGGCCGAGTGTCGCCCGTGCCTCGGGGCGCGGAGTCTGGGGTCATCCCTTTGAGAATCTCGTCAATTCGCCTCATCGTCTTTGCCCTCGCTGGCCCACCGTTCCAGAATCGCCCGCACGTACCGCCAGTTGCGAACGTTGCGCTCGGCGGCGATGCGGAAGGCGTCCTCAATCCAGGCGGCGGGATACGTCTCCTCGGCCTCTATCAACTCCTGCGCGATGATGGGCTGCACCAGCCCCACGTTCTGCTCGTACAGGGCGAAGATGCTGGGGCGAGAAGGGGGCGTGCCCTCAAACGTCTCGCCGACCGAAGGCTCAAACCCCTGCTCGCCGCGCGTGAGTTGCTCCACGGCATGGCGCCCCTTGGGGCTATTGGCGAAAAACCAGGTTTCTTCCTGGCCCGCGCGGCGCCCTCGCACGCGCAGCAGCGAACCCCGCGCCACGGCCCTTTGGAGCGCGCGCTCTAACATGTCGGCCGGGTCGCCGCCCAGGATGCTGAGGCTATGGCGCAGCAGCGGGTCGCGCCTGAGTTCGTCCAGCCGCATCCCTGGGAATCGGCGCGGCCGCCGCGCCAGCGTCCAGAAGATGTGAAAGGTAACCTTCAGTTCTGCCAGGTCGTCGCAATCCGCCAGGAGTTCGGAGAAAAGCACGTTGGGCAGGGCCGTCGTGGCGATACGGCCATCGGGCAGCCCTGCGAACGGGCGTATGCGCTTCTCCTCACGCTCGGAACCGCTCATTGATTCAACTGCACGCTCTCGCGCTTCAGGTCGCGGAAGACGGCCAGATGCTCCTCAAAGTACAGGTCAACCTTCTTGCCCGCGGGTCCGTTGCGCTGCTTGCTGACCCAGATTTCCGACAGGCCGGGATAGTAGGGCTTGTCCGGAAAGGCGCGCGCCCACTCCTCTTCGGTTTTGTAGTACATGGAGTCGCGGTAGATGAACAGCACCACGTCGGCGTCCTGCTCAATGGAGCCCGACTCGCGCAGGTCCGACAGTTGCGGCCGCTTGTCCTGCCGTGCCTCCACCGCACGCGACAGTTGCGACAGGGCCAGCACGGGCACGTTGAGTTCGCGGGCCAGGCCCTTGAGGCCGCGGGAGATGTTGGAAATCTCCTGCACGCGGTTTTCGGAGCGGCGGTCGCCCTCCATCAGTTGCAGGTAGTCCACGATGATGAGGTCAAGGCCATATTGGGCATGGATTCGCCGTGCCTTGGAGCGCATGGAGAGCACCGTGAGCGACGGCGAGTCGTCTATGAAGATGTTGGTTTCTGACAGCGTGCTGGCGGCCTGGACGATGAGCGGCCACTCGTCTTCGCGCACGTCGCCGATGCGCAGGCGCTGGGCATCAATGCCGGTCTCGGCTGCCAGCAGGCGCTGTACCAACTGCTCGGCCGACATCTCCAGGCTGAAGATGGCGACGCGCGCGCGATGGCGCTTGGCGGCGTGGGTGGCGATGGTCAGCGCCAGGGCGGTCTTGCCCATGCTGGGGCGCGCCGCCAGGATGATGAGATCCGACGGCTGAAGCCCGCCCAGGAGTTTGTCCAGCATGGTGAACCCCGTGGGCACGCCGAGGGGTTCCCCCTTGTGCTCGGCCAGCATCTGGATGCGGTCGTAGTAGCGGGCGATCACCTGCGAGATGGGCGTGAGGTCGCGGGCGTGCCTGCGCTCGGCCACGGCGAACAGAATCTGCTCGGCGCGGTCAATAGCCTCTTCGGCGTCGTCCACCGGCTCGTGGGCGATGCCGGTAATCTGGGTGGCGGCGTCAATGAGGCGGCGCAGGATAGCCGTGCGCTGCACGATTTGCGCGTAGTACTCCGCGTGAGCCGAGGTGGGCACGGCGTTGACCAGGGTGCTCAAGTAAGCCGTCCCGCCCACCAACTCCAACTGATTGCGCTGCTGGAGGGCGTCGCGCAGGGTTACGAAGTCGGCGGGCTGGTGGCGCTCGTGCAGTTCCAGAGCAGCGGCGTAGATGATGGCATGGGTCTCACGGTAGAAGTCCTCGGGCCGCACGATGGGCGAGACCCGAATGATGGCCTCGGGGTCAATCAGGATGCTGCCCAGAAGCGACTGCTCGGCCTCTATGTTCTGAGGGGGAAGGCGGTCCGTGCTCATTCCTCGTCCTCATCCTTCTCGGCGTCCTCGTCGCCAGGGAGATGCAGGTCCAGGCTCTCCACGAAGTCGCGATAAGGGGCGAGTTTGTCCTCTTCATCCAGGCTGATGCCTGGGTCAGGCTCCAGGCCCGCCTGGGCCAGCACCTCTTCGGCAACGTAGATGGGCGACTGGGTGCGCACCGCGAGGGCGATGGCGTCGCTGGGGCGCGAGTCAATGTCGGTGATCTGGCCCCCGACGTCCAGGAAGATGCGGGCGTAGAACGTATCCCCTCGCAGACTGGTAATGATTACGTGGGTAACATGCGCTCCCAGGTGGGCCAACACGTTCTTGAGCAGGTCGTGGGTCATGGGCCGCGGAGCGCGCACGCCTTGCAACTCGGCGGCGATGGCCTCGGCCTCAAACGGGCCGATCCAGATGGGAAGGTAGCGTGGCGATGCAATGTCCCGCAGGACCACCACCCGATGCGCCGATACCAAACTTACCCGAATGCTGTCCACTCTCACCTCAATCATAACGCTCCGCTCCTTTCCGTGGGCCGAAACCAGGCCGCGGCAATGGAATTATACCACCGCACGGGGGACATACCAAAACGGCGCGCCGCGGGCGTCTCGGCTCCAAAGTCTGGCGATCACGCCATGGGCATAGGAGCGACGCACTTCTGAAAGTGCGTCGCACCTCCGGCGCCAGACCCTTGGGGTCTATTCGCGTGCATCCGCGCGATTCGTGGATGACACTCCGCCTCCGTGGGGCCTACTGGACAAACAGGGGCACGAAGCGGAATTGCGTAACGTCCACCAGGCCGCGGTCCGTGAGTTTCAGTGTCGGGATGACGGGCAGGGCCAGGAAACTCAGCGCCGTGAACGGATCGCGCAGGGCGGAACCCATGTCGGCGGCGGCCTGCAGCAACTCCCGAAACGCCGCGCCCACTTCCTCCAGCGGTCGGTCCGACATGAGGCCCGCGATGGGCAGCGGCAACTCCGCCCGCACTTGACCGTCCTGCACGGCCACCAACCCACCGCGCATCTCCACCATCCGCCCCAGCGCCACCTTCATGTCGTCGTCGCTGGTGCCGACCAGGATGATGTTGTGGGAATCGTGCGCCACCGACGAGGCCAGCGCGCCGCGCCTCAGCCCGAAGCCGTGCACGAAGCCCAGCCCCACGTTGCCCGTGGCCTGGTGTCGCTCTACCACCGCAATCTTCAGAACGTCGCGCTCGGTATCCGAGACGACGAACTCCCCGTCCGTTTTCGGCTCCATGATGAGTTGCTGCGTAACGATCTGTCCGGGGACCAGGCCGATGACGCGGACGCGGTTGCCGCGCGCGGGGACCGCGAAGGAGATGCTGGGCGGGTGCACGTTCATGGAACTGCGCACGATGGCGGGGTTGTGGGGCGACAGGGAGCCGACGAACCGCCCCCGCTCGGCGACAATCTGCCCGCCGCGCAGCACCTTGAGAATGCGGAAGTCCATGAAGTTGTCAAAAACCACCAGATCGGCCCGCCACCCTGGGCGGATGCCGCCCCGGTCCAGAAGGCCGAAGTACTCCGCGGGGTTCAGCGTCGCCATCTGGATGGCGGTGATGGGGTCCAGCCCGCTGGCGATGGCCGTGCGGATGATGCTGTCCAGGTGTCCCTCCTCCAGCAACTCCAGCGGGTGGCGGTCGTCGGTAACGAACATGCAGCGGCGCGCCGTGGCGGGCGTAACCAGCGGCAGCAGGTCGCGCAGGTTGCGGGCGGTGGAACCCTCGCGAATCATGATGTACATGCCCATGCGCAGTTTCTCTTTGGCCTCCTCCACCCGCGTGCACTCGTGGTCCGAGCCGACGCCGGCGGCGATGTAGGCCATGAGGTCGCGGCCCGAAAGGCCGGGCGCGTGGCCGTCAATCCGTTTGCCCGCGGCCGCCCGCACCTTGGCCATCACCGACGGCTCGCGGAACAGGACGCCCGGGTAGTTCATCATCTCGCCCACGCCCTGCACCCAGTTCTCCTTCAGCAGCAGCGCCAGGTCCGACGGCAGGATGCGCGCGCCCGAAGTCTCCATGTCCGTCGCGGGCACGCACGACGGCACCATGACATAGACGCTGAAGGGGTTGCGCTTGCTGGATTCCAGCATGTACCGAATGCCGTCAAACCCCAGCACGTTGGCGATCTCGTGGGGGTCAATGACCACCGACGTAGTCCCGTGGGGCAACACGGCCCGCGCGAACTCGGGCACCCGCAGCATGGAACTCTCAATGTGCACATGGCCGTCAATGAACCCAGGGCAGACGTAGGCTCCGTCCAGGTCTATCTCCACCTTGCCGCGATAGTCGCCCAGGCCGGCGATGCGCGTGCTGGCGATGGCCACACTGGTAACGTGAATGTCGCCCGAGAAGACGTTGACCACGCGGGCGTTCTTCAGCACCAGGTCGGCCTCATCTTCCCCCCGCGCAATGCGTATCAAATCCTCAAGCGTGATGGCCATTCCAACCCTCCTGATTAGCACAAAGCGACCTTGTGGGGTCGCCTTGTTGTATCCTGCTCGCACCCCAGCGTGCGACTGAACGGACCATGCATTCCCTACCGACGCCGGCCGAAGAGGCGCTGCCAGAACCCCCTCGGCGCGGCACGGCGCGTCGGTTCCCGCTCCGGCGGCGACAGGCCGGGGAGATAATCGGCCGCAGGCGCGTTGGGAATCAGGCGCACCTTCCCGGATTCCAGCGCGCACGCGGGCGTATCTCGCACGATGTGCTCCAGCGGCATCGGGGGGTACGGGTCGTGGTAGATTCCCCTCGCCACGAGAGCGGGCATGAGCCGGAACAGGGGGCAGGGCCTGCGCTTGCGCGCCAGGGCCTGCTGCACCGCCTGGGCCACCTGCGCGTTTCGCTTCGCCGTCCGCTCCACATCTCGGCTTTCAGCCGGCTCCAGGAACACGTGGTAGATGCCTTCCTCGCCGTCGGTTACCTCAAAGAGCAAACTATCGCCAGGGCGGCAGCCCATCGCGCTGAACCAATCCGCCAGCGCATGGGACGGGGCAATCCCCGCCGCGCCCTCGTCAAACCACAGGATGGGCTGCGAGAAGAGCGGCCCCTGCTCTAAGTACAGATGGCAGGGGCGCGAGGCGGCGTGGCGTGGCGCGTACAGGAACGGGAACAGCACGAAACAGGCATCCGGCCCGAGCCGCAGGGAGCCTTCGTCCAACTCCTTTTGCGACAGGACATGGCGAACCGTCGCGCCCTTGATGAACCACAGGGCCCAGGCGTAGCGGTTGTCGTCCACGGGAACCACGAGCGGACTGTTGCGGAGCGTGTTGCGCACGGTGCGGGCGGTGTCCCGAACGGGGCGCACGGGCATCTGCGCGACGGCGGCGAGGACATCGGCGAAGGGCAGCGGGCCATCGGCCCGGCGCAGGGTTTCGCACACCGCCCGGGCGTAGGAGATTCGCCGCTCCGCCTGTGCCATCTAGCGCCTCCGATGCCTTACTCGCGCGACGCCAGCAGCCGCCGAGCCTTCGCCACCCAGTCGGGATCGGCCAGTTGCGCCCGTCCCACGGCGATGAGGTCCACCAAGCCATCCCGTATCACCCGGTCGGCGTACTCCGGATCGCGCACGTTGCCCACGCCAATGGTTGGAATTCCGGCGGCGCGCCGCACCCTCGCCGCCAGAAGCACGAAGTAGCCCTGCTCGGTGAATCGGTCGCGGCCCGATCCCCCAAGCCCGCCCGAAACGTCCAGGATGTCCACCCCGGCCCCGGCCAGGATCGGCGCGATGCGTTCGGCGTCATCGGCGGTGATGCCGCCCGGGGTGAGGTCGTCGGCCCCGAATCGGTACAGCACCAGCAGGTCGCGCCCGACGGCTTCCCGCACGGCGCGGATGACCTCGCAGGGGAAGCGCAAGCGGTTTTCCAGCGGCCCGCCGTAGTCATCGGTGCGGCGGTTGGTAACGGGCGAGACGAACTGCCCCAGCAAGTAGCCATGAGCGCCGTGAATCTCCACGGCGTCAAACCCGGCCGCCTGGGCGCGCCGCGCGGCTTCGGCGTAGTCGCGGGCCAGTTGCTGAATCTCCTCCCGCCGAAGCGCCCTTGGCGCCTCTGGATCTCCGGGGACGGGGAGAGTCCAGGCGCTGATAGGCTGCGCGCCGATGAGGTCGCGGGTCGTGCGCGCGCCGGCGTGGGTGATCTGCAAGCAGGCCGCTGCGCCCGCCGCCTTGATGGTTTGCGCCAGCCGAGCCAGGCCCGGAATCAGCGCGTCGTCATGGATGCCCAACTGGCGGTCCGACACGCGACCGTCGCGGCGGATGTACGTGTGCTCCACGATGAGCAGCCCCGGCCCGTCGGTGGCGATGGCTTCGTAGTGCGCCAAATGCCAGTCGGTAACCTCGCCCCGCGGGGTGGCGCGTTCCGTGGCGATGGGCGGCATGACGATGCGGTTCCGCAGCCGGACGCCTCGCACCTCTAGGGAGTCAAACAGGTTCGCCATCGCGTCCCTCCTTACATCTATTATAGCGCCACCTGCGCGCGGCGTCAATGCCCCCGCGATGCGCGCCTTCGTGGGAAAGGAGCATCGCACAGAGGCACAAAGAAAACCCTTTGTGTCTTTATGCCTCCGTGTGAAAGATTATTCTCACACAAAGACACGAAGGACACAAAGAAAACCCTTTGTGCCTCCGTGTGAAAGATTATTCTCACACAAAGACACGAAGGACACAAAGAAAACCCTTTGTGCCTCTGTGTGAAACATGATTCTCGCGCAAGGTTGGTAGGGCGGCTTGCCGTAGCCGGCGGGGGCAGGGGCAGGTTTTGACATGGCGCTTACGCGGGCGGGGCGGCTTTGACACAACCGCCTGATTCAGATAGAATAACCGTACATGTGGGCCTGCGTGGAGGAATCCCCAGGCCCGCCATTCATGTTTGATGAAGCGAATACACCTGGACGGAACGTCCTAGACGAGGAGGATTCATGGCCGGTTACGACATCAGCAAGTTGCGCAATGTTGCCTTGCTGGGACATGGCAACAGCGGGAAGACCACACTGTCCGAGGTCATGCTCTTTGACGCAGGTGCCATCTCGCGCCTCGGTAAGGTGGACGACGGGAACACCACATCGGACTTTGACCCCGAAGAGCAGCGGAGGAAGATCTCGGTCAACACCTCTATCCTTCCACTGGAGTGGGGGGATTGCCGCATCACGATTCTGGACACCCCGGGGTACACGGACTTCGTGGGCGAAGTGCGCAGCGCCGTGCGGGTCGTGGAGGGGGCTGTCGTGCTGCTGGATGCCGTCGCCGGCGTGGAGGTCGGCACGGAACTGGTCTGGCAGCACGCCAATGACTACAAGTTGCCCCGCCTCGTCTTCGTCAACAAGATGGACCGCGAAAACGCCGACTTCCAGAAGGCGGTCGCCAGCCTGGCCGAGATTTTCGGCGTGCGGCCTGCCATCATGCAGTTGCCCATCGGCAGCCAGGCCACCTTCAAGGGCGTGGTGGACCTGGTGTCGCGCACGGCGTATCTGGGCCCCAAGGCCGAAAAAAGCCCCATCCCCGCCGACATGGCGAGCCAGGTGGAAGAGGCGCGGACGCAACTGATAGAAGTCGCCGCCGAGGGCGATGACGAACTCATCATGAAATACCTGGACGGCGAAGAACTCACCGAGGACGAAATCTACCGAGGGCTACGGTTGGGCGTCAAGGGCGGCAAGATCGTCCCCGTCCTGTGCGGCGCGTCCCTGGCCAACATCGGCATCCAGCCGCTGCTCAGCGCCATCGTCGCCCTGCTGCCCTCGCCAGCCGAAGGGGGCGAGATTCTCGCCAAGAACTCTGCCACCGGCGAGACCGAAACCCTGGCAGCCACCGACAACGGGCCTCTGGCCGCGCTGGCGTTCAAAACGACGGCAGACCCCTTCGTGGGGCGACTCACCTACCTGCGCGTGTACTCAGGCATTCTGGAGTCGGACTCCCGCGCGTTCAACTCCCGCTCCCAGAGCGAGGAGCGCATCGGCCAGTTGTTCCTTATCCGCGGCAAGGAGCAGACCCCCGTCAAGCAGTTGCGCGCGGGCGAAATCGGCGGCGTGGCCAAGTTGAGCAGCACCATCACCGGGGACACCCTGTGCGACAAGGGCCGGCCCCTGGTGCTGGATCCGGTAACCTACCCGAAGCCCATCTTCTCGGCGGCCATCTCGCCCAAGACCAAGGCCGACCTGGACAAGATGAGCACGGCTCTGACGCGGTTGGTGGAAGAAGATCCCACCCTGGAAGTTACCCGCGACGCCGAAACCAACGAGACGATTCTGTCGGGCATGGGCGAGTCCCATGTGGACATCGCGGCCCGCAAACTCCAGCAGAAGTTCGGCGTGGAGATCACCGTGGGCACGCCCAAGGTTCCCTACCGCGAAACGATCACCCGGACGGCCAGCGCCCAGGGACGCCACAAGAAGCAGACGGGCGGCCACGGGCAGTTTGGCGATGTGTGGCTGCGGCTGGAGCCCCTACCGCGCGGCGCTGGATTTGAGTTCGTGGATGAGGTGTTCGGCGGGGCCGTGCCGCGCCAGTACATCCCGGCGGTGGAAAAGGGCGTGCGCGAGACAATGACCAAGGGCATCCTGGCAGGCTATCCGGTGGTGGACGTGCGCGTCGCGCTCTACGACGGCTCGTACCATCCGGTGGACTCGTCGGAAATGGCGTTCAAGATCGCCGCGAACCTGGGGTTCAAGAAGGCGATGGAGGAAGCCGGCCCGGTGCTGCTGGAACCCATCATGCAGGTGGTCATCACCATTCCCGAGCAGTACATGGGCGACGTGCTGGGCGACCTGAACACCCGACGGGCGCGCGTGCAGGGCATGGAACAGTCCCACGGGCGCAGCGTCGTAACGGCGCAGGTCCCACTGGCCGAGATGCTCCACTATGCCACCACCCTGCGCTCCATCACCCAGGGGCGCGGCGTGTACACCATGGAGTTCTCGCACTACGAGGAAGTCCCCTCGCACATCGCGCAGCAGATCATCCAGGCGGCGAAGGCAGCAGAGTCCAAGTAGCGCCACGTGTGGGGAGTTGCGAGCGGGCTTGCGAGAGCAGGCCCGCTCTTTGTTTTACGCCTGCCGCGCCCCTAGCGGGATGCGAATCTGCACCGTCGGCCCTTGTCCGGCGGAGGCTTCCCGCAGGTCCAGGGTGCCCCCCAGCGGCGTGAGTTGCTCGCCGATGGCGGCCACGCATCCGATTCCCACTTCGCCTCGCGTGCAGCGGCGTTCGCCATGGGGCTTGCCGTTGTCCTCAAGCGTGAGCGTGAGCGCCTCGTCATCGGCGGCCAGCGTCAACCCAATCTCCGTGGCCTGGCCATGCAGTCGGGCGTGACGGATGCCCTGCGCGGCCGCGTGGAATGCCGCCTCGGACACCGGCAACGGAATCTCGCCGGCGAGGCCGCTAGCATCAAGGCGGATGCGGACGCTTTCCTCGGGCAACTGCTGGATGTACGCGGACAGGGTGCCGGCCAGTCCCTCGGTCTCCAGCAGCGTGGGGTGCAGTTCAAACAGGAGGAGGCGCGCCTCGCGGGTGGCCTCGCGGGTCAACGCCTTGAGCGACTTGATCTCCTCGCTGGCGGCGTCGGGCTGGGCCGCCAGGAGATGCTCCACGTGGTCCAGCCCCATGGCGACCGCGGCCAGCACCTGGATCGGGCCCTGGTGCAGCGTCCCTGCAATCTCCGTGCGGATGGAGCGGGGGAGCGCCCCCCATTGCTCCCGCGTCTCGTCCACCGCCTGGCGCAGCCACGCGGTCTCCAGAATCGCCGACACAAGGGCGGCCACGCCCGCGATCAGGCTGGCGTCGGCGGGGCGGAACCCCGACGTGCCCATGCGGTTGAAGATGGCGAGCACGCCGCGCCGCCCTCCTGGCGTGCGTATCGGCACGGCCACCAGCGACCGAAGCGACGCCACCAGCGCGCCTTCCACATCCGGCGCGTAGCGCGGGTCTTTGTCCGGCTCGTTGCAGACGACGGTCTCCCCCGAAACGCAGGCGTGGTGCAACATGCCAGCGGGCCTGAGGCGCGCGCCCGTCCAGTCCAACGCTTCGTTGGGGATGTACGCCCCCAGACAATGCAGCACGCCCGCCTCGTCGTCCAGGGCCGCGATCAGGCCACCCTGCGCGCCGAAGAGCGTCGCCAGGACTTGAAGCGCCGCGCGCAGGGCCGCACGGGTGTCGGGTTCCGCCGTCCACGCCTGGGCCTGGCGGAGGATGGTGCCGAGCGCGGCCACCTGCAGGTGTGCGGTCTCCCGCGCCTGGGCCAGGTGCAGCACGCCGCCCAGCCACGGGGCCATGTCGCGCAAGCGTTGGGCCGCCCGCACCTCGTCGCCCGGCGCGACGCACAACGACAGTAGGCCCGCGACCTGTTGGCCCGCGACGAGCGGCGCCGCGCATAGGACCCAGTCCGCGCCCCGCGCCATGCTGATGGGCAGCGGGCCTTCCGGCAGCGTTGTCGCGCCCCGCCTCGCCTGCGCGGCCAGCGCCCGCTCCCACGAATCCACCTTGGGCGTGGCGTCGTCGGGCCAGGTTCCCGCGCGCGCCCGCGCCTCCCCTTCCCCCACGCAGGCCAGCGAGACCGCCCGCGCCTCGGTGTATGCGACCACCTGTTGCGCCACCGCGCCGAGAGCCGCGCGGAAGTCCTTCGCAACCAGGTGCGCGACTACCTCGGCCACCGGCGGGCCAGACGGCTTTGCGTGGGCTGGATTCGTCCCCTGCTTCACGAACAATGTCTCCTGGGAGCGCATGGATGGGCCGCAGACGAGGCGTTCACAGCGTGATGTCCAACAGCGTCTCGGCGATTTCGCGCAGGGTGTCGGCGGAAAGGGCGCTGATCTGCTTGGCGATCTTCAGGTACAGCGCGTTGGACGGCTTGAGCACGAACTCGCGCAGGTCGGGCGGAAGTTCGTCCAGGCGGTGCAGGTCGCGCATTCGGCGTTCCTCCTCGCTGGGCGCGAACAGGTCCTCGTCAAAGAACTGGGCGATGGGCACGCCACACGCCTCGGCGGCGAGTTCCAATTGGGCCACCGACAGTTCCTTCGTGCCCGCCTCGCACGCCTCCAGATACTCCGGCGTTACGCCGATTTCCTGCGCCAGGTCTTCCAGCGAGCGCGCCGCAATCAGGCGGGACTGGCGCAGCAGGACACCCACCATCTTGCGGCGAATCTGCATGATGGGCTGCACCGGCTCCTCAACCTCTCGTCGTTGGGGCAGCGCGTGGTCGTTCCAGAAGAACGAGAGGGGCACGCCGCTCAAGTGAGCCCAGACCTCCAGTTGGGACAGCGTGATGGGCGTCTCGCCGCTCTCCCAGCGGAGGATGTCAGCCTCGGTGCAGCCGAACACCTGCGCGTATTCATCGGGAAGCCTGCCGGCGCGAAGGCGCGCGTGCTTCAGGAGCGCCCCCAGTATCTTGTTCCGAATAGCGAGTGCCGGAGCGGCTTGCATGGCCCCCTCCCTTTTCGCAAGATTGTTTCACTCTGCCTACCCTGCAGCCCGCCCCATTATAACACAATCGTTGCGCGAATTCAACAAGGTTGACATCCGCGCCCCGCTGGCGTATAGTTGGACGCACAAAATCCTGGCGAGGGGGAAAGCCAACTTGCATAGAACACCACTTCGCATCCTTGCGCTCTTTGCTGTTGCAGTCCTGGTGCTGTCGGGCTGCGGGGGCGAGTCCACGCCGCCCACCCCCACGCCCACGTCGGCCCCTTCGCCCCAGGCGTTTGACCTCGTCATCCTGCACACCAACGACGTTCGCGGCTTCACCGAGCCGTGCGGCTGAAGGCCGCCAAAGGGCGGGTTGGCCCGTCGGGCCACCTTCATCCGTCAGATGCGGGAGCAGTACCCGCACGTCCTGCTGCTGGACGCCGGCAACGCGCTCACCACGGATCAGTGGCTGACATCCTCCACCAAAGGCGCGGTGATGATTGAGGCCATGAACCGCCTGGGGTACGACGCCATGACCCTGGGAGACCAGGACTTCCGCTGGGGGCTTGAGGTGCTCAAGGCGCGCATGGGCGAGGCGGCTTTCGCCGTGCTGTCGGCCAACGTGTACGTGGGCAGCGCCAGCACATTGTTCGCGCGCCCCTACGTCATCAAGGAGATGGCGGGGCACCGCGTCGCCGTCATCGGGGTTACCAGCAAGAACGTGCTGGCGTTCCTCCCGCCCGAAGGCAGAGGGGCGGTGTTCGTCGCCGACCCGGTAGAGGCCGTGCGGCGGGTGATGTCGGAATTGCAGGGCCAGGCCGACATCTTCATCGTCTGCTCCAACCTGGGCTTCCAACAGGACCGGGAACTGGCCGCGAGTGTGCCTGGCATCGCCGCCATTGTGGGGGGCAATCCGGGCGTCCTGATGCCCGAACCGTTCCGCGACGCCACCCACGGCACGGTGATCGTCCAGGCGGGGTATCAGGGCGAGTGGATCGGCCAGTTGATTCTCCGTATCAACGAGGCGGGCGAAGTCGTGTCCCACAGCGGCAAGACGATCACGCTGGGCGCCGATTTCGCCGACGCCCCCGACATCCGCGCGTGGCTGGACGGGTTGGCAAAGCGCTAGCCCCGCCGCGCTAAGCGACGCCAGCCGCCGCGAGAATGCCCTTCAGCAGTGCCGCATCCTCGTCGGGCAGCACGGTGCGCGGGTCAAACAGCAGGCGGTCTTCCTCAATGCGCGGCACGATGGCAGGCCTGCCCATGCGGAGCGCGCGCGCGAACGCATCGGGCGAGGGCACCGTCAGGGCCAGCAGCCACGTGGGGAGCGTCTCGCCGGGGAGGGAGCCGCCCCCGACGGTGGACTGTCCGGGGATTACGGCAGCCTCCACGCCGGCGGTTGCCAGTCGCCGCGCCCAGGCGCGCGCCCGTTTGCGGAGCGCGTCGGCAGGCGTTGAGATCATGCGCCAGACGGGAATCTCGCGGGTGGCCTCGCCCAGCAGGTAGTGCCGCAGGGTGGCCTCAATGCCGGCGATGGCCACCTTGTCCACGCGCAAGGCGCGGGTGAGGGGGTGCGTCCGCATACGGGCGACGAGTTCTCTCCTGCCGACGATGTAGCCCGCCTGCGGCCCTCCCAGCAGTTTGTCGCCGCTAAAGGTTACCACATCCGCCCCCGCCGCGAGGCTCTCCTGCACCATCGGCTCGTGCGCCAGGCCGAATTGGGCTGTGTCCAGCAATGTGCCGCTGCCCAGGTCATCCATGACGAGCAAGCCGCGGCTGCGCGCCAATTCCACCAGTTCGTCCAGGCCGGGCTGGTGCGTGAACCCGATGATGCGGAAGTTGCTGGTGTGGACGCGAAGGAGCAAGACCGTCTCCGCCGAGATGGCTGCCGCGTAGTCCTTCAGCGCGGTGCGGTTGGTGGTGCCGACCTCCATCAGGCGCGCGCCGCTCTGCCGCATCACGTCGGGGATGCGGAAGCCCCCGCCGATTTCCACCAGTTGGCCGCGCGAGATGACCACCTCCCGCCCCGCGGCCAGCGTGCTCAGCGCCAGCAGCACTGCGCCGGCGTTATTGTTGACCACCAGCGCGTCTTCGGCTCCGGTCAGCCGTTTGAGCAGGTTGACGGCATGGACGTACCGAGAGCCGCGCACGCCGGCCTCCAGGTCAAACTCCAGGTTCGTGTACCCTCGCGCCGCCAGTTCCATCGCCTCGCGCGCGGCCTGGCTCAACGGTGCGCGGCCCAGGTTCGTGTGGATGATGACGCCCGTGGCATTGATGGCGCGCCGCAGCGTCGGCGTAACCAGGGCTTCTAGCCGCGCCTGCGCCAACGTCAGGACATCGGCCAGGGAGGGCACATCCTCCCCCGCCAGCACGCGGCTGCGCGCTTCGCCCACGGCCTCGCGTATGGCTTCGGCGGCCAGGTCGTGGCCGAACGCCGCGGCCCACTCCTGTCCTTCCGGCGTCTGGAGCAGGCGGTCCACGCTGGGAAGTCGGCGCAAACGTTCTTCCGGTGCGCTCTTGTCGGCCATGTTATCCCTCCGTCCTGGATGGGCGCAGAATGACCAGTTCCACCAGCGCGACGATGCAAACGCCCAGCAGGAGCGCGGGCGCACTCAGCGCGCGCAGGCTGTTGAGCCACAGGTAGAAGGCTGCCAGCACGCCGATCCACAGGCTCTGACGGATGTAGCGAAACCAGCGGGGGTTCTCCCTGGCATCGCCGAAGCGGAGGTGCAGGAAGTACACGAGGGGCATCAGGGTGCTGCTCACGCCGAGCGCCAGAAGGCCGTAGAAAAGGTAGATGAGCGGCTCTTCGGGCGAGAACCCCGTAACCAGCGCCGCCAACGTCAGCCAGCAGATGAGGGCGAACACGATGGCGCCCACCGCGAATTGTCTCCCGTCCACGGCAACCCTCCTCGCCGAGTTGGGAGTATTATAGCCACGCCGCTGCGGTTGTACAAGGCGAGGGTTTTCTCACACAAAAACGCGAAGGCGCAAAGAAAACCTTTGTGTGAGAGAAACTATCTCACACAAAGGCACGGAGACACAAAGAAAACCCTTTGTGCCTTGGTGTCTTTGTGTGAGAATCATGTTTCACACCGCAGGCGGGCGGGAAGAGCGCGCGGGATGAGGAGGCACCCGTCGCTATGGCGCGTAGTCCCGGAAGGCGAGCGGCAGATACAGGAAGTGGGTGCGTTCCGCCGCGCCGCCCAACTCCCGCGCCCAGGCCATGCCGCCCGTGGTGCCGGCGAAGAGGAATCCCTCCGCCGTGGCGCCAAAGGACAGCGAGCGCACCCGCTCGTTCCACAGGCCGTCGTTGAGGGCCGTCCACGACTGGCCCGCGTCGCGCGACATGTACACGCCGTCGGAACACGTGCCCGCAAACAGGGTCTGGTCGGTGAGGAACGTCGGGGACATCTCCAGCGCGCAGACGGTTACCACGTAGGTTCCAGGGAGGCCGTTGTTGAACTGCGCCCAGGTCTGCCCACCGTCGGTGGAGCGGAATATGCCGCCCCAACTGCTGCCCGCGTACATCGTCTTGTCGGTGTTGAACTGGGGCGAGATGGCGAGCGCGTTCACCCGCAGGCTGATAAGCCCCCGATTGGCGGGGCTCCACGAGCCGCCGGCGTTCGTCGTAACAAACACGCCGTTGTCATACGTGGCGGCAAATACCGTGCTGTCGCTGAAGTAGAACGGCGATATGGCGAGGTCCATGATGCGGGTGCTTTCCAGGCCGGTATTCACGGCCTTCCACTGGTTGCCGCCGTCGGTGGTCTTGTACACGCCGCCCCCATCGGTGCCGGCGTAAAGCGTGCGGTCCACGCCGAAGTAGGGCGAGATGGCGAGCGCGCTTACCCGCAGCGAGCCGAGGCCCGAGTTCACGCGTGCCCACGTGCGACCCGCATCCGTTGATTTGTACACGCCGCTGCCGAGCGACCCCGCATAGATTACGCGGTCCTCGCGGAATTCGGGCGAGATGGCCATGGCAGCGGGGGTCGGGGGTGTGTTGATGAGCCGCTCCCACGTAACGCCTCTGTCCGTGGACTTGTAGATGCCGCCACCAGCGGTTCCCACGAACACCAGTCGGTCGGTGGCGAACTCGGGCGAGGCTTGCACGAAGTTTGCGGTGCCCAGGCCGGTGAGTAACTCGTTCACAGGCTGCCAAGTTGCGCCTGCGTCGGTGGACATCCAGACGCCGCCTTTGTCGGTGCCGACGTACAGGCGGCCATCGGCAGCGAAGTTGGGCGACAGCGCGATGGCGCGCACGGGCACGAAGGGGATGAGGCCCTGGTTCGCGTCCTCCCAGGTGGCGCCGCCGTCGGTGGACTTGAACACGCCGCCCGGAGAGCCGAGGAACAGGGTCTGGTCTGCCGCGAAATTCGGCGAGAGGGCAAGGGCCAACACCTGAAGACCGGCGGCGGGGAGATTGCCGTTGCGCTCATGCCACGTGGCGCCGCCATCGGTGGAGCGGAAGACGCCATGGTTGAACGTACCGGCGAAGAGGGTTCTGTCGTCCGCAAAGGCAGGGGACACGGCCAGCGCGCGCACATCCTCGCCCAACGCCAGGCCGACGTTGGCGGCGACCCACGAATCCCCACCGTCGCGCGACACGAACACACCGCCCGAGAAGGTGCCCGCGAAGACCGTGCGGTCCTGGGCGTAGTCGGGGGAGACGGCCAGCGCCTGGACGCTGAGGCTGGTCAGGCCGACGCCGGATGGATCCCAGGCCATGCCGCCGTTCACGGACTTGAACACGCCAGCGGCAAAGGTTCCCACGAACACGGTGTTGTCGGCGGCGAAGGTGGGCGTCGCGGCAATGGCTTGGATTCGGGGGGCCGCGCCAAGGCCCGCGTTGGCCGCGCTCCACGTGCGGCCCTTGTTGGCGGAGATGAAGAACCCGTCCGTGGCGCCGGCGAAGACCAGGGAACTCACGGCGAAGTTAGGCGGCGCGGCCAGCGCGACGATGGAGTGGTCGGTGAGGCTACCGGGTTCCCACGTCTGGCCCCGGTTGGTGGAGCGGAACACGCCGGCCTCCCACGTTCCGGCCAGCACAATCGCGTCCGACGCAAAGGTCGGGGCGACCCACAGGGCCTGCACCTGCGCGCCGAAGGGGCCTGTGGTCGTCCACACCCCCACACCGCTCAGCGCAGCCGTGCCCGACGAACCGACGCCCAGAAGCGCCACCAGAAGGGCCGCCGTCCCCAGGAGACGTATCTTTGCCATCCGCAAACCTCCCCGAAAGCGACGCCAGAGTCGCGTGATTGCTCGCAGCCGCCGTTTGCGCGGAGGGACGTTCCCCCGCCCACGCATTATAGCATAACAAGCAGGCGGGTCAAGCATGCGCGGCGCGGAGACGCAATTCGGTTCCGGGGCAAGGGCGCAGGGCGGGTCTCCATACCGGCCCCCTGCCCCTGTAACCGCGAATCACGCCAATCCACGCGAATAGGGAACGCGAGTTTGCTTTGCGTGGGGCAAGTTTCCATACCTGCCAGACCTGCGAC
>JACIWU010000011.1 GCA_014360805.1 Chloroflexota bacterium | reverse complement strand
GGGGATGCGCTCGCGAACCCTCTTGACCGCCTGGGTGATGCCTCCGGCGGCGGCGATGTGGTTGTCTTTGATGAGGACCATGTCGTACAGGCCGGTGCGGTGATTCTGCGCGCCGCCTAGCCGCACGGCCCATTTGTCCAGCAGGCGCAGGCCCGGACAGGTCTTGCGGGTATCCAGGATAACGGCACGGGTGCCGCTGACGGCATCCACGAATCGGCGGGTGTCGGTGGCAATGCCCGACATGCGCTGCAGGAAGTTGAGGGCGGTGCGCTCGGCGGTGAGGATGCTGCGGGCCGGGCCGGAAACCCGGGCGACGACCGTGCCCCGCGTTACGCGGTCGCCGTCGTTGGACAGGGGCGTGAACTGGATGGCGGGGTCAACAGTGGCGAAGACCAGCGAGGCGACCTCCAGGCCGGCGATGACGCCAACTTGTTTGACGAGGAGGTCACCCTGCAGATGCAGGTCCGCGGGAATAGTCCACTCGCTGGTGATGTCGCCGGAGCCGATGTCTTCGGCCAAGGCACGCGAGACGATTTCCAACACCTGAAGTCGCGTTGCAGTGTCCATAGGACTCCTTGTACGGTATGCCTCCGCTATTATATCACAGGGCGCGCCAGGCGGCGAAAGGGCCGCGTTGCGGGATTAGGTTCCGTCCTGTATTGGCGACCGAGGTGCGTCGCACCTGTGCCCCTGGCGCGACCAACAAACTTTGGGACCGAGACCATCGCGGGGCGCGACGCGCCTAGTCGGTTGCCGCGTGTGCCCGCGCGGGGGTACCCCTCACATCCCTGCGGGGATACCCCTCACATCCCTGGCATTGGACGAGCAAAGCCCCTTCGGGGCTGACGCGCAGGCCACAGGGCTTCGCCTTTCAGCCGATGCTTCAGGGTCGCGCGGTTACTTGCGGTACGCCTGCGGCACGTACTCGGGCAGGCGCTTGGGCGCCATGACGCGGCGGATTCGGGCGAACCGCTGGATGCCGCCGACCAGCGGAACCGTCGGCCAGTCCTCGCCGATGAGCGGGCGGGCGTAGCGCACGAAGTCGTCGGTAACGTCCACCTTGCTGGGCGCAAGCCAGGCCGCGGGGAACTTGCGCTCCGAATTGGCGACCAGGTCCAGCGGCACCTTGTCGTAGTACACGCTGTACACAGGGCCAGGCCTGCGCAGGATAGTGGCCATGTATCCCGTGCCCTCTTGGGCCGCCACGAGCACGGCATGGCGCCCCACGCCGTAGGCTTCGTCCAGGTCCACTACCGACGCATAGACCATGTTGTGGCGCTGGTCTGTGCCGGGGACGTTGCCGCGGGCCGCGCCGCGCGCCCGCAGGCCGACCTTGTTCAGGTAGTTGACCACGATCTGCTCCACCGACATCTCAGACGATGAGAAACTGATGTGGCCGAACGAATCTTTCACGGCTCCGATGTCGCCCACGTCCAAACCCTCGCTGACGACCACCAGCGCCCGCCCACGCTCGCGCAGGAGGTCATTGACGCGGTCCGCCAATTCCTCCAGGGTCAGCCCTGCCTCGGGCATGTAGATTTGGAGCGGCATTTCCCTATCGGGGTCGGCGAGGCGGGCGGCGGCAGAGATAAACCCGATCTTGCGCCCCATGGCCTGGAGCACGAGGACCGGGTCGGATGGAGACGAGCCCTCGTTCTCTTCGTTGGCGCACTGCACCATGAGCGCCCAGTAACGCGCCACGCTGCCGTAGCCCGGCGTGTGGTCTATGAGTTTGAACTCGCTGTCGCCAACGTCGTTGTCAATGGTCTTGGGGACGCCCGTCGCCACGAGTTCCAGGCCACGCTGGGCGGCGAGTTGCGAGACCTTGTGGGCGGTGTCCATGGAGTCGTTGCCGCCGATGTAGAAGAAGTAGCCCACGTCATGTGCGCGGAACACGTCTATGATGCGCGCGTAGTCTTCGGTCTGCGAGGCTTTGAGTTTGTAGCGGCACGTGCCGATGGCGCCGGCAGCAGGGGTCGTGCGGAGCAGGGCGATTTCCTCGCGGGGCTGGGCGGTGAGGTCTATGAGTTCTTCCTTCAGGACGCCCTCAATGCCGTGCAGCGCCGCGTACACGGTGCCAAAGGTATCCGGCATCTCCATGCAGGTTTCCACAATGCCGCGCAGGGAATTGTTGATAACGGGCGATGGCCCGCCCGACTGGGCAACGACGACATTTCGCGGTTTGCGCATAGGACGCCCCCTCCGTGTCGTTACGGCTCCAGCCACTCGGTGTGGAAGATGCCAGGCTTGTCAATCCGCTTGTACGTGTGGGCGCCGAAGTAGTCGCGCTGCGCCTGTAGGAGGTTCGCCGGCAGGCGCTCGCTGCGGTAGGCGTCAAAGTAGGCCAGCGAGACGCTCATGGCGGCGCAGGGGATGCCCATCTCCACCGCCGTCTGGATCACGCGGCGCCATGACTCCTGGCGGCTTTCCACCGCGTCCTTGAACTCGGCGTCCAGCAGAAGGTTGGGCAGGTCGGGGTCGCGGGTGAAGGCCTCGCGGATGCGCCCCAGCAGTTTGGCGCGGATGATGCAGCCGCCACGCCAAATGCGCGCCAGTTCTGCCAGGCGCAGATTGTACCCGTATTCCCGCGATGCCGCGCGGAGCAAGGCCATGCCCTGAGCATAGGCGCATATCTTAGAGGCGTACAGGGCGCGGCGCACGTCCTGGACAAACGCGGCCCGGTCGCCGCGGAACGCAGGCCGTGGGCCCGACAGTACCCTAGAAGCGACGACGCGCTCGCTCTTGTAGGCGGACAGCAAACGGCCCTCCACC
The DNA here is from genome assembly GCA_014360805.1 of Chloroflexota bacterium. Classification (NCBI taxonomy): domain Bacteria; kingdom Bacillati; phylum Chloroflexota; species Chloroflexota bacterium. Next base: position 54,949 of record JACIWU010000011.1, on the reverse strand, counting down.
GCGCTGTTGATGGTGGGGGTAGGGACACCCAAATCCAGGGCGTTCTGGGATGTCCATTTGCCGGTGCCCTTCTGCTCGGCCTCGTCCAGGATGACTTCTACCAGCGGCTTGCCGGTTTCCGGGTCCACCTTGCCGAAGATGTTAGCGGTGATTTCAATCAAGTAGGATGAGAGTTCCTCCTTGTTCCACTCGGCGAAGATGTCGCGGAGTTCGGCCGCCGAAAGGCCCAGGCCGCGATGGAGAATGTCGTAGGCTTCGCTGATGAGTTGCATGTCGGCGTATTCAATGCCGTTGTGCACCATTTTGACGTAGTGGCCGGCGCCGCGCGGGCCGATGTAGGAGACGCATGGGTCGCCGTCCACCTTGGCGGCGATGGACTGGAACATTGCCTCTACCAGGGCGTAGGCTTCGGGCTGGCCGCCGGGCATGATGCTGGGGCCTTTCAGCGCGCCTTCTTCGCCGCCGGAGATGCCCGTGCCGATGTACAGCAGGCCCGCCTCCGCCATCTGGGCAGAGCGGCGCTCGGTGTCCTGGAAGAACGAGTTGCCGCCGTCTATCAGCAGGTCGCCCTTATTCAGAAGCGGAGCGACTTGCTGGATGATTTCGTCCACAGGCTTGCCGGCCTTGACCATGAGCAGGATTCGCCGCGGGCGCTCCAGGGCCTGCACGAATTCCTTCAGGGTGTACGTGGGCACGATGCGCTTGCCGGCGGCGCGGGCCTCGGCGAATTCGCGCGTGCGCTCGGCCGTGCGGTTGTACACCGCAACGGAGTAGCCGTGGCTTTCCATGTTCAGCGCGAGGTTCTGGCCCATGACGGCCAGTCCGATTACTCCAAATTGACACTTGGATTCCGACATCGTTCCCTCCTCACTTGCGCTTGGTCTCGTGTTTCAGGCGGTACAGGGTCTCGCCTGCCTTGTGCACGACGAGGATGCCTTCGTCTTCCCGCCCTTCCCATTCGGGTATGTGGATGCTGGCGGGGTCCATGTAGCCGAGGTTGACTTTGCGGCACCGTTCTTCGGGGATGCCAGTGGCCAGCGTTACCTGGATTCGCGGGCGCTCCACGCCGTTCTCGTAGGTGCCAATGCCTCGGAGGTGGGTGGAATGGGCCAGGACGCCCCATGGATAGCCCTTGAACCGATCCCACTGCTTGGTGAAGTAGTCCCGCACGTGGTAGCCGATTTCGTCCAGGATTCTGCCGTGGGTGTAGGAGATTTCGCGGATGTGGGGTGCGTAGATGATGACCTCGCCGTCGTCGGCGATGATGGGCTCGGTCTTGTACATCCCCTTGGCCGCGGTCCAGAGGTCGTCGTACATGGGCGGGATGATGGAGAGGACGCGCCTGTAGGGCCGGTCCGCGTAGGTTATGTGCAGTTGGGCGGAGAGTTCGGCGGCGGCCCGCTGGGACTCTTCGGGCGCACCGAAAGACACGCCTGCGACATCGCTGCCATGTACCACGATGCTGAAGCAGAACTTGGGGATGGGGATCATAGACGCGGCACGGTCAATGACCCTGCGCACGGGGGTATCTTCCCGCCCGATGATCTCCATGCTGGTAATCAGCGCGCCAAGCCAGTGGGAGAAATTGATGACGCTGGGGCCGCCGATGCCTGGGAAGAAGTACTTGTTCCCGCCGGAGAAGCCGACGACCTCGTGCGGGAAGACCGGCCCGCAGATGATAAGGACGTCGTAGTTGAAGATTATCTTATTCAGCGCGACGTCCACATCCTGTACCAACATGCCTTCGGTGATGGCGGCGATTTCCGATGCCGGTATCACCCCTAGCGTGGCGAAGGTGCCCGGCAGATCCCAACGGTGGTTGTAAATGTTCACGTTCGGGAACTGCCGGACGCGCTCTTTGGTGGACACGCCGACGAGTTGGGCGATGCCGGCGTCGGAGAGCGGCTGGTGGGTGCCCAGGGCGACGAGGTAGTCCAGTTGCCGCACGCGGCTTCCGATGGCGTCGTAGATGAGGCGGAAAAACAGCGGGATGGGCGCGGTGCGGGTGGTATCGGGGATGATGACCAGGACGCGCCGGCCATCTACTGGGTTTTGCGCGAACGCCTCGGCGATGAGGTCTCGTATCTCCGCGTCGGTCAGCGGGCGATCCAGGGAGTGCCTTGCAATCATACGGGCCTCCGTTTACGGCACATGATGACGCACACGTTTGCATTATGCACCGCATTGGCGCGGTTGTCAAGAAGAGGGTGTGGGATTTGGAGCACGAAATGCGCGAAAGGGGTCGGAGCACGAAATGCGCGAAAGGGCACGAAAGGCGCGAAGGGGCGGCGACACGCGCGCCCGCCCGACGCTGAAGCATCGGCCTGAAGGGGCGAAGCCCTGCGGGCTGGGGTACCCTCGCGCGGGCGGCCTCCCTCACCCTAGCCCTCTCCCGGCGGGAGAGGGAGTGACGCGCGGCGAGGGCCAGCCTACGTGTCGGGGTTGGTGTACGAGCGACGGATGAGGTCCTGCACGTCCTGGATCGTGCGATCAAAGGCACCTTCTTTTTCCAATTTCAGGCTCGTTACGGCGGCGGCCCAGATGAGGGCGTCGCGCGGCGAGGCCGAGAGGCGGCGGCTCAGGTAGGCCCCGGTGCAGGTGTCGCCGCGCCCGCTCCGGCCCCGCACGGTCGCAGTAACGAAGGGCGCTTCGTGGAGTTCGCCCTCTGCGAACAGAACGATGCCGCCGCCGTGGGTGATGGTGACCTCGCGCGGCCCCCAAGAGGCCAGGATGAGCGCGGCCTGCCGTGGGTCTGCCTCCCCGGTCAGCCTTTCGGCCTCAACGGAATCGGCTTTCAGAAAATCCACCAGGGGCAGGATTCCCTCCTTGCCGGGCCAGTTGTCGTAAACGAGTACGCCGTTCTGGTTCACGCGCACGTAGCCTTGCGCGTCCAGTGAAATCTTGCTGCCCTTGCGTTGGAGGGCCTGGATGACCTCCACGGGGACTTCGCCGCGCATGGATGCCCCGACGTGGAAGATGCGTGCGTCCACGCTCGCTGTATCTTCAGGAGCGAAGGGACCGGCGGAACTCGTGGTGTAGATTGTGCGAGTGTCCAGGTCGCCGGTCGGGTAAACCAGGCTCAGGCAGGTGGACCGGGGCGTGAAGATGGGAATGACGGTTACGCCCAGGCGCGTCAGGGGCGCGTAGGAATCGCTGTCGTGCTCCGCCAGGCGGGTGATGACCGCGACCCGCAGGCCCATCCTCGCGGCCACGCTTGCGCCGAAGAAGTACGCGCCGCCGTGTTGGGTATGCTGCCGGTCCGGGTACACGATGGTGTCTTTGGTGTAGTGGCCGATAAAGGCGATGTCAAAGGTGTTGCCGGACATGACCGCGTTTCCTTACGTGCGCTCGCGGTCTGCGTTGAGGGCGGCCAGGGCGGATTGCCGCAAGGTTCGGCTGGCTTGGGCCAGGTCGCCGCTCATGTGAATGTGGATGACGTGCCTGCACGCATTGCGAAGGGCCTCCCTGTCCCCCAGCGCCTGGGCGTTCTTGAGCACAGCGAAGGAGTAGGGTTCGCCGGGCACGGAGATATCCTCCGCGTCGTCGGCGGTGAGGATGACATAGTGCCCGGTTGGCGGCCCGCCCTTGTGCAGTTGCCCTGTGGAGTGCAGGTAGCGTGGCCCGTAGCCCCAGGTAACGGCGACGCGCAACTTCAAGGCGAGTTGCTCCTGGAGTTCCGCGAAGAAGGCGTCCCACGCGTCGGTGGGCGGGAGGTAGGCCAGGAAGGCGCAGTAGTGGCGCAGCCCAACGTGGGCGAAGAACTGCCGCAGGGCGGCGGCAAGCGCAGGCCCATCGGCTTCCCCCTTGAGGGCGAACGTGTCGCCCGATGCACGGCCCAGGCCAGGCACCTCCAGCGTCCCCTGGCGCTCGTACAGGGCCAACATGTCGGCGGTGTTGCGTTTGGCCTCGGCGACGTTGGGCTGGTCAAAGGGGTTGACCCGCAGGATGTGTCCGGCGACCGCCGCGGCCATCTCCCAGCAGAAGAACTCCGCGCCAAGGTCGTAGGGCTCTGCGATTTCGCGCGCGAGGGTATGGTCGCGCAGGGTCATGGCCTGAGCGGGCGCGCCCGAGTCGGCACGCGCTGCGATGGTGATGAGCACATGGTCGGGAAGGCGCTGCGCTTCGGCGGCCAATCTGCCCGATGGCGGAACCAAGACCGGCAGGATGCCCGCGCCCTGTTTGCCGGTGCTCTCGGCGAGCAGTTGCTCAATCCAGAGTCCCAGGTCGGCCATCTGCGGCGCGATTTGGAGCGCGACCTTATCCCTGCCTTGGCGCGCCATCGCGCCGAGGAACGCGCCCAGGACTGCGCCCGGGTTGTCGCATGCGGGCATGGCCGGGCTGCACTGCGCGGCCATGCGCCCCGCGGATTGGAGCAGGCGGTTGACATCCACCCCGGCGAGCGCCGCAGGCACCAGGCCGAAAAGCGACAGCGCGGAGTAGCGGCCGCCGATGTCGGTGGGGTTGAGAAAGACGGCACGGAACGCGTGCTCGCGCGCGATGCGCTCAAGGCCGGAGCCCGGGTCGGTAATCGCCACAAACGCGCTGCCCGGTGCAGGGGTCAGCGACTTGACGCGATCCCAGAAGTACTTGAACAGGGAGAGCATTTCTACCGTGCTCCCCGATTTGCTGGCCACGATGAACAGGGTATGGGCGAGGTCTATGGCCCGCTCGCATTGAAGGACGGCGGCGGGTACGGTGCTGTCCAGCATGTGGAATCGGGGGTAGTCCCCTTGCGGGCCGAGAGTCTCCGCCAAGACGTGGGGCGCGAGGCTGCTGCCGCCCATGCCCAAGAGGACAACGTCGGTGAAACCGGCTTGCCATACTTCCTGCGCGAACGCCTGGATTTCGTCCAGGCGGGGTGCCATGGTGTCCACGACGGTGAGCCAGCCCAGGCGGTCCACGATCTCACGTCCGTCGTGGCCTGCCCACACCGACGGATCCCGCTCCCAAATGCGAGGGATGACGCGATCTTGTTCCAACTGCGCGATGGTTTCGTCCACCGGGTGGGGTTGCACGTGGCGACCTCCTTTCCATAAGTTGCGTATGTGGCGACGGAGTGCCTCGCCGCTGCCGTGTGCGGCGTGCTTGCCGCCGAGGATGTAGTTTACCACGGGGCATGGAACGCGGCAAGCGGCGGGTGGGGCCCCACGTTACGGGCCCTTTATCTCCCCGACGGACGGAATACGCTGCCGGGGGGCGGGGGCGCCTGACGCTGAAGCATCGGGCTGAAGGGTAGGGGTACCCTCGCGCGGGCGGCGTCCCTCACCCTAGCCCTCTCCTGGTGGGAGAGGGGGCGGCGCGCGTGCCTCGGTCGTCTTCCCGCGAACGGGGCTGGGCTAGGGGATTACATTCGCTGTCGGGCGGCGTAGAGTTGTGGTATAATCACGCGGCACAACGTTGCGAGCATGGGTCAGAGGTGAAGCCATTGGGCGAAGAGTTCTTTCCCGCGGAGCCGCGCTCTCTGGAAGAGACAGGGCTAGGGCTGCTGGCACTTGCCGACCTGGCGTTGAAAATCCTCTACGTTACCGGGCAGATGTCGGGGTTTGAGTTGGCGCAGGCGATGGGGCTGCCGTTTCAGGCTGTCGTCAGTCGCGTGCTAGATTTCATGAAGCGCGAGCGCTACTGTGAGACGCGCGGGGCGGCTGGTTTGGGCGAAGGGGCCTACCAGTATTCCGTAACCGAGAAGGGCGGCGTCAAGGCGCGCGAGGTCCTTTGGCGGAACCAGTACACGGGCCCGGCGCCCGTTCCGCTGGCCGACTACCACAGGGCGGTGCGCGCGCAAGGGCTACCGCAGGCTCCAACACACCGTGCGGCGCTGGAAGCCGCGCTGGGCGATCTGGTGCTCAACGGCAACGTGGTGGAACAGTTGGGGCCGGCGGTGGTGGGCAGGCACTCGCTGCTGTTGCAGGGGGCTTCGGGCAACGGCAAGACCGCGGTCGCCCGCGCTGTCGCGAACTTGCTGGCCGAGGGCGAGGTGTACGTGCCGCACGCCATTGACGCCCAGGGGGAGATCGTTGTGGTGTACGACAGCGCGCTGCATGGCGCTCCGTTGCCGGCGGATGCGACGCCCGCAAATCACGCGCGTGGGCGGGCGGACGGGCGATGGGTGAGGGTGCGGCGGCCCGCGGTGTTTTTGGGGGCCGAATTGCGCCTGGACGCGTTGGAGCCGATGCTGGATGAGACGGCACGGTGCTACAGCGCGCCGCCACAGGTCAAGGCCAACAATGGGGTGCTGGTGTTGGATGACCTGGGCAGGCAGACATCGCCTGCCGTGGGGTTTCTGGCCCGACTGATCCATCTGCTGGAGACCCGTTCTGACCGATTGGCCTTCAGAAGCGGCCAGCACGTGGATGTGCCCTTTGAGGGCGTGGTTATCGTGGCAACGCATCTGGATCTCTCGCAACTGGCGGACGCCGCGCTGCTCCGGCGGATTCGCCATAGGGTCAATCTTTCGGCGCCAACATTTGACGAGTACCGCGAGATATTCCGCAGGGCTTGTGCCAAGCGCGGATTGGCCTACGAGGAGAACGCGTTGGCCTACCTTCTCCAAAGATACTACGTGCAGCCGAAGTTGCCTCTCCGCGCGGCCGACCCGGACGAGATTCTAGACCGCCTGCTGGACGTGGCGGCGTTCCGGCAGGTGCGGCCATCACTGTCTGTGGAACTCCTGGACTCGGCCTGCCGCGCCTATTTTGGCGGCAGAGTGGGCGAGAGCAGCCGCGCATCTTGATGGACTTGGTGCAGGCGGTACGACCCGGTACGCGGGCCTTCTGCGCGCGGGGCGAGAAGATGAGGAACGAGCGGGGCGGCGGTCGTTTGCGCTTGGGGCCGGCCTGTGTTATGATTATCCGCAATCGGCAACCCGCGAGGAGCGGAAAAGACCATGGTGGAGTCTCGGCAGGTTCCATCCACGCCCGGAAGGCAGGCGCCGCTCCGGGACTTGGATTCGGACGGGTACACGCTGCTGCGTGAGACCAGCCGCTTGATCAGTTCTGTCCCCGATATCTCCGTGCTGCTGGAACTGCTCTACGAGGAGATACGAAAACTCATTGCGGCTGATACGTATTACGTTACCCTTTATGACCCACGCACAGACGAGGTCAGCATTGAGATTTTGATAGACGAAGGGCAGCGATTCCCACGAGCGCGACAGAGGGTCACGACGGGGCTTACGCGATGGATCATAGACCATCGCAAGCCGCTGCTGGTGCGCGACATGGAGCAAGACACACTCCCATGCGCGCCGATCTTCATGGGCAAGCCGCGGATGTCGCGCTCGTGGCTGGGAGTGCCGATGCTCCTGGGCGACCGCGTGGTGGGCGTGCTGGTAACCGCCAGTTATGAGCCGGGGGCTTACGGCGAAGGGGATCAAGAAGTCTTGGTGCACGTGGCCAGCCAGGCGGCAGTGGCCGTTGAAAACGCGCGACTGTACCAGGAATCGCAGCGCCGAGTCCGTGAGTTGGACGCGCTCCAGAGGGTTAGCCTGGAACTGGTCTCCTCACTGGATCTGTCGGCGGTGCTCAAGTTGGTGGTGCAGACGGCGCTAGAACTCACGGATGCCAACGACGCGCATGTGTTCCTGTACGACGAAAGCACGGGGCGGCTGTCATTTGGCGCGGCGCTGTGGGCGACGGGAGAGAGCGACCTGCGGCCAGAGACCACGCCGCGACCAGACGGCATTACCATGACCTGCGTCCGTTCGGGCGAGCCTGTCGTGATCCCCGACTGCTGTTCGCATCCTCTGTTCGCCGACCCCGCGCACAGGGCCGGCGGGTTGGAGTCCATCGCCAGCCTGCCGCTCCGGCGCGCCCAACACGTGCTCGGCGCGCTGAACATCGCGTTTGTGCGGCCCCACGTGTTCGGCGAGGACGAGTTGCGCCTGCTGGGGCTACTGGCCGACCAGGCTGCGATTGCCATTGACAACGCGCGATTGTTTCAGGCCGCGCAGAATCGGGCCGAGCGCCTGGCCGCCGTCGGCGAGATCGCCAAGGCCATCACGGCGACGTTTGATCTCAAGGAGATCGTGGCCGCCGTCTCGCGGTCGCTGATGCCGCTGCTCCCCCACTCGCACATGTGCTTGTGGCAGCGTAACGCCCTTGACGGCGCTTGGTCAGCCATCAGTGCGACTGAGGGGGACGTGTCGGCTCTGCGCGCGTTAGTGGAATCCGTCGGCCGCTCGGATATGCCGGAAATCCTGATCGCGCAAACGGCGAGCGACTTCGCGGAGCGTGGGGACGTAGGGCAGGCGCTGGCTTCTGTGGGGCTGGTGGCGCTGGTCGTGGTGCCGGTGATGGGGGACGGGAAGTGCCTTGGGCAGTGGACGGTTGGCGCTGGGGACGATGGTGCTTTCTCTTCCGATGACGTGGATTTGCTGCGGCAGGTGTCGGGGCATCTGGCCATTGCTATCCAGAACGCGCGGTTGTATTCGGAGATGGAGGATGCCCTGGAACGACTGCGTGAGAGTCAGACCCATCTGGTGCGTTCGGAGCGCATGAGGGCGCTGGCCGAACTGTCGGCGGGCGTGGCGCACGACTTCAACAACGTCCTGACGAGCATCCTGGGGCGCGTGCAGTTGATGCTGACCCACGTGCAAGATCCCGCGACGCGCGAGTCGTTGCAGGTGATTGAGCGGGCGGCGCGCAATGGCGCGCAGACGGTGCGCCGCATTATGGGATTCGCACGCCACCGCGAGGGCGAGGACTTCGCGCCGCTGGACGTGAATCGCCTGGTGGAGGACGCGATTCTGTTGACCGAGCCACGCTGGCGCGATCCGGTGTCGGATCGCCCGCCGATAGAGGTGAAGTTCCGAAGGGGCAAGCCGATGTCGGTTGTGGGCTCGGCTGCCGAACTGAGCGAAGTCCTCACAAATCTGATTTTCAACGCGGTGGACGCGATGCCCGAAGGCGGGCGGCTTGTGTTGGAAACGCGGCGCGAGGGAAATCAGGCGGTCATCAAAGTGCAGGATACGGGTGTGGGGATTCCGCCCGAAATCATGGCGCGGCTGTTCACGCCTTTTCTCACGACGAAGGGTAGCGGCAATGCCGGAATGGGGCTTTGCGTGGCCCGCGAGATCGTTGCCCGTCATGGGGGTACCATCCGGGTGGAGAGCGAGGTGGGCAAGGGCAGCACATTTGCCGTGCTCCTGCCGTTGGTGCACCATGTCCGGCCACACGAATCCAAGGAAGAGTTGTCTATGACACAGTCAACGCAAGACCAGAAGAGCCTCAATATTTTGGTGGTTGAAGATGAGGAGAGCATCCGCAGGCTGCTGGCGAGCATCCTGGGGCTGGAGGGGCACGAGGTGCGCACCTTCCGCACGGCGTCGGAGGGAATCGCCTCGTTTGCCGAGAGGCGGGCCGACCTGGTGATCACCGATTTGGGCCTTCCGGATCAATCGGGCTGGGAGGTGGCGCGCCAGGTCAAGGCGGCCTCTCCGAAGACGCCGGTCATCCTCATCACGGGTTGGGGCGTGAGCGCGGAAGTTACGGAGGCGAGGCGTAGGGGAGTGGACTATATCCTGCCCAAGCCTTTTGAGTTTGAAGAGTTGAGCGAGTTGATCGCCAAGGCCCTGGCGGACCTGGGCCAGCAATAGGAGGATTGTTCATGGGCGCTGACCTTGAGAAGGAGATTCGCGAGAACCTTCGGGATGGGAAACTCCCCTGCGCTGTGGCGTGGAGGATCGCCGAGCGTGCCGGCGTGGAGTGTCGAGCGGTGGGCGAAATGGCCGACCGACTGGACATCCGCATCAGCCATTGCCAGTTGGGCCTGTTCGGGTATGGCGAGAAGCGGCTGGGAGAGCACAAGATCGTCAAGCAGCCAGCGAGCCTGGATTCGGCGTTGACGGATGCGATTCGGGCGGCCGCACGGGACGGAAGGGTAACGTGCGCGCAGTTGTTTGAGATCGCGGGGAGACTTGGCCGCCCGCCGATGGATGCGAGCGCCCATGCCGAGGCGCTGGGCGTCAAGGTCGCACAGTGCCAGTTGGGGTGTTTTTGATGGGCCAGGGCAAGACGCTGTCGCACCTGGACAGTTCGGGCAAGGCGCGGATGGTGGACGTGGGCGCGAAGAGCGATTCGGAGCGCGTGGCTGTTGCCCGCGGGGTCGTTCGCATGAGCGCCGAGACGCTGAACCTGATTCGGCAGGGGGACATCGCCAAAGGCGACGTGCGCGCGGCGGCGGAACTGGCGGGCGTGATGGGTGCCAAGCGGACATCGGAGCTGATTCCGCTGTGCCATCCCCTAGCGCTGACGCAGGTGGTCGTGTCGGTGGACATTGACGGGGCGACAGCGAACGCGGACGGTACCGCCGAAGTCGTCATCACGGCGACGGCTAAGACCGTGGGGAAGACGGGCGTGGAGATGGAGGCGCTGACGGGGGTATGCGTAGCCGCTCTCACGATGTACGACATGTGCAAGGCAGTGGATCGGGGCATGCGCATTGCCGATGTGCGGCTGATTCGCAAGAGCGGCGGACGCAGTGGTACGTGGGAGGCTCGCGACATCTAGTGAGGGCATTCGCGCCCTGGGCAGAGTCGCCACTTTGATTGTGAGCCACGCGAGGTGGATATGCAAGGACGTATCGTCGCAGTCTGCACCAGTACGAAAAAAGGCGTCGCGAAGAAGAACGTGGGCCAGGCCGAGGCCCGCGTGAACTGGGGCCTGGTGGGCGACGCCCATGCCGCGGATTGGCATCGGCAGGTGAGCCTGTTGGCCATTGAGAGTATTGACAAGATGCGCGCCCTCGGACTCAAGGTGCGGCCAGGGAGTTTCGCCGAGAACCTGACGACGCAGGGGATTGACCTGCTGGCGTTGCCCATCGGCAGCCGCGTGCGCGTCGGCGATGGGGTGGTGCTGGAAATCACGCAGCACGGGAAAATCTGCCACGAGAAGTGTGCCATCTATCGTGCGGCGGGCGATTGCGTGATGCCGCGCGAGGGGATTTTCGCGCGGGTGATTGTCGGGGGGATGATTCGCGAGGGCGACGCCATTGTAACCATCGGCGAAGAAGGATAGCGGCCATGGCCTGCCTGGACTCCTTCAACCGCTCCATCAGTTACCTGCGCGTGTCGGTAACGGACCGCTGCAACCTGCGGTGCGTGTATTGCATGCCGCCCGAGGGGGTGCCGTGGGTTCCTCATGAGAACATTCTTCGGTACGAGGAGATCGTGCGGGTGGTGCGCATCGGGACGGAGATGGGCATCACGAAGGTGCGCCTGACGGGCGGGGAGCCGCTGGTGCGGGCGGGGATCGTGTCGCTGGTGGCGATGATTGCGGCCATTCCGGGCGTGGACGATTTGGCGATGACGACGAACGGGGTGCTGCTGGCCCACTATGCGGAAGACCTGGCGAAGGCAGGCCTGGACCGCGTGAACGTGAGCCTGGACACCTTGCGCCCCGAACGTTTCCGCGCCATTACGCGGTTGGGGGACCTGGCCGATGTGGAGCGCGGGCTTGCGGCGGCTCGGGCCGCGGGGTTGGAACCCGTCAAGGTGAACACGGTCTTGCTGCGCGGTGTGAACGACGACGAGATCGTGGATTTTGCGCGGAGGACGCTGCGCGAGCCTTTCCACGTGCGTTTCATTGAGGCGATGCCGGTGGGCCCGGCGGCCCAGGCGCGGTTTCTGCCGGTGGTCGAGGCGCGAGAGCGGATAGAGGCCGCGTTCGGCCCGTTGGAGGTGGCGCACCAGCGCGCGGGCAACGGCCCCGCGTCGTACTACCGCATCCCAGGCGCGTGCGGCACCGTCGGGTTCATCAGCGCCATCAGCGAGCATTTCTGCCATCAGTGCAATCGGCTCCGCTTGACGGCGGACGGCAGGCTAAGGCCGTGCCTTCTGTCGGACGCGGAGGTACCCCTGCGCGAGGCATTGCGGAGCGGGGTCAGCGACGCAGAACTGAAACAGATTCTGCTGACGGCGGTAGCGGCGAAACCCGAAGGGCATCACCTGAACGAGGGGGTTGCCGTTTCGGGGCGCGGGATGTCGCAGATCGGCGGATGATGGCATCGCGACCCTTGCCGCCGAGCGTGAGGTTGTCGTGCGGGAGATGTGGTCTTCGGGAGCAGAGCAGCCATAGCGACGGACTATGACACACGCGGCGATTGCAGGCAGAAGTTTGACGCTACGGCGAAAACTGATTCGGGGGTTCACCCGCCCTCTCATGAGTCTGCTGTTCAGGGCGCAGGTGTACGGCAAGGAGCATTTCCCCAGCGGCGGGCCTTTGCTGGTGGTGTGCAACCATTTCCACTGGGCGGAGCCGCCCTTATTGGCGTTGTCCAGCCCGTGGGACATAGAGTTCCTTGGGGCGCGGGCGGCGATGATGCACAAGTGGGTGGGGTGGTTCATCCGCCTTTACCGCGCGATACCCGTGGAGAAGATGGGAATCAACGTGGATGCTATCCGTGAAGCCGTGGAGATGCTACGCGCCGGCAAGGTGGTGGGGATATTCCCCGAAGGGCGCACCCACCTGAACCATTTGAGCAGCGCGTGGCCAGGAGCCGCGTTTATCGCGCTCAAAGCGAGGGTGCCGGTGTTGCCGGTGGGGATTGCCGGCACGTTTGAGGCCCCGCAATGTTGGCGCTCGTTACAGCGCGCGCCTGTGGAAATTCGCATCGGTGAGGTCTTCGGGCCACTGGACCCGCCGCGCTCCGTGGATCGGAAGGCGGCCCTGGAATGGGCCAGCCGTGAGATTATGCGTCGCATTGCATCGCTGCTGCCCGAGCGGATGCGCGGCTCCTATGCTGCGTCGCCCGAACAGGGCGATGGTCGCCCGTAGCCCGGTGGACACCGAGTATGGGGTGCGGGGAGGTTAGGTTGCGGATGCGGATTCGCCCCGCGGCGGTCGCGGGACTGGTGGTATTGTGGGTGGCAGCCCTGGCGCTATGGGCGCAGGCGGCGCTGGCGCAGGCGCCAGCCGAAACCTGTCGGGCGTGCCACTCGCGGGAGTACGACACGTGGGCGATGTCGGCACACGCACGCGCCGCCGAATCTGCTGCGTTTCGGGCGCTCGCGGGCACGGCGACGCAGGGGTGGGGCGCCGACGGGTGCACTCGTTGCCATGCGCCCCGAACGTCAGACGATGCCTCCACTGCCGACGGGGTGTCGTGCCAGGCCTGCCACCTGATACAGCGGGTGGATGGCGTGGGCAACGGGGCGTTTCGCCTGGCCGTGGACGGCGTCATGCGGAGCGCGAGGGCAGGCCAGGCTCCTCACCCTACGTCGGCGAGTCCCCTTTTCTCCGATTCGTTGTTTTGCGCGGCGTGCCATGAGCAGTACCATCCCACCACTGGCGTGGCGCTCCAGAGCACGTACACGGAATGGCTCAACAGCGCGGATGCTCACGGCGGGAAAACGTGCCAGGTGTGCCACATGGCGGGCACATTGTCGGATCATGCCTTCGGCGCGGGCGCGGTGGACGCCGCCGCCAAGGGCGATGCCCTTGGCCGTGCGATTGACCTTCAAGTCCGATGGCCAAAGGCGGCGCGGGCGGGCAGTCCTCTCATTATTGACGTGCGACTGGAGAACACGGGCGCGGGCCATGCGCTTCCGACGGGCAAACCCGAAGGATACGAAATGTGGCTGGAAATGACCGCGACGGCCGGCGGCGAGGCGCTGTTCACGGAGGCGCTGCCCTATGGCGTCGTGTATGCGGACAGCAAGGGCAACAACCAACCGCGCGTGTCCTCGTTGGACGCGGCGAGCCTCTTCGTGGATCATCGCCTGTTCCCCGACCGCCCGGTGCAGGAGCGGTTCGTGTTCGTCGTGCCGACAGATGTGCGCGGGCGCGTGGAGATTGAGGTGAGGCTGATGTACCGGCGCACCCCGCTGTGGCTTTCGGAGCAGGCGGGCCTTCCCACGGCAGAGGCGGTCGTGGTGCGACGCGCGTCCGCGTCGCTGGGTGTGCTGGAACCCCTTCCGACGCCGACCTATGTGGCGCCCACTCCACCCGCGACTTTGAGGCCAACACCCACGCCTGCAGTGGGGACAGTCGGGGTGCTGGAAGAACGCGGATGGCTGGGTCCGTTCCTCCTGGTGGGCGGGCTGGTGCTCATTGGGGTTGCGGCCTGGGCGCTGAAGGCGCGCGCGGTCTAGCCCACGGCTGTTGCCCATTCGCTTGACGAGGTATCACGCGGGGCTGAACCCCAATCCGTAGGTCAAGTTCCCATACCTGCCTGGCTCCCCTGGCGGCTAGGGGTAGCCGCGCTGCTGAATCCCTACATACCCCGGGTGGCGGTCAGGGTCGCGGCCTGGCGACTGAGGAGTTCGCCGTACAGGGCCACGATTTGGTCGGCGATGTTGGGCCATGCGAAGCGTTGCGCCCACTGGCGCGCGTTTTCTCCCATTTTGTCGCGCAGTTCGGGCTCGTCTAGCAGCATGCAGAGTTTCTCGGCGAGAGCGGCTGGCGAGTTGGACGGGAACAGGAGTCCGGTGAGGCCGTCCTGGATGGTGTACATGAGGCCGCCGGCTTTGGACGCGATCACCGGCACGCCGCACGCCATGGCTTCCACTGCCACCATGCCAAAGGACTCGTAGTAAGAAGGCACGACGACAACGTAGGCGGCCGAATAGTAGTAGGGCAACGCATCCTGGTCCTTTGACCCAAGGAAGGTAACCAGGTCCCGCAGTTCCAGTTGCTCGCGCAACTCGCGGAGGCGTTCCTCTTCCGCCGAGCGGGTGGCCTCGGTGCCTTCGCCCTCGCCGCCGATGATGGAGACGCAGATGTTCTCGCAGAAGCAGGGCGTTTCCTTCGCCAGGATGGCAATCGCGCGGAACAGGGTTTCTATGCCCTTGAGCGGCTCAATGCGCCCCACGAACAGGATGAGTTTCCGCTCTTGCGGGATACCGATGTGGGCCTTGGCGACTTCCACGGGAATCGGGTGGAATCGTTCGGTGTCCACGCCCGCAGGGATGACGCGAATCTTGGCGGGGGCTGCGCCGTAGAGCCAGGCCATTTGCGCCTTCTCCAGCGGGCTGGCGGCCACCAGACAGTCGGCCCAGTGCATGATCTGGCCCTCCGTCTGGATGCGCAGGTCGGTTTCCATCTCCTCGGGTGCGGCCGCGACGGCGTTCTTCATGTGCCCCAGCGTGTGGAACATGTGGACGAGGGGAATGGGCCACTGCCGCCGAAGTTCATGCGCCACCCATCCCGAAAGCCAGTAGTGGCTGTGTAGGAGACTGTAGGAGATTCGTTCTTGTTCCGCAAAGCGGGCCAGGGCCTGGGTGAACTCGGGCAGGTGCTGGAAGAGTTTGTGCTTGTCGTAAGGGGCCGGGGGGCCGGCGGGGAGGTGGATGACGCGAGCGTTGGGCGCGAACTCGCGCACCCTGGAGACGTCCGGCGATTGCTGGCGGGTGAACACGTCCACGGCCATCCCGCGCAGGGCGAGTTCGCGCGACAGGTCGCGCACGTACACGTTCATGCCCCCAGCTTCCTTCCCGCCGAGGGTGGCCAGCGGGGAGGTGTGGACGCTGATCATGGCGACGCGGAGGGACATGGCGGGCGACTCCTCGCTACGGCTCCAGGGGTTCTGGGCTGATGAGCACGTTATGGATGGTGGTGCGTATGGCCCCGAAGCGGAACTTGTACTCTTCGTCGCCGCGGAGGAAGTCAAACTGCTCTTTGTGGGTCTCAATGGCGTGGCGGATGCAGTAGGCGAGCAGGACGATGCCTGGGCTGAACGCCGCATATTGTTCGGGGTCGTAGCCAGAGTTGTACACCAAGATTCGGTTGTCGTAGTCAAAGTTCAACATGCTGGCAGCGCGATTGCCGTTGACCGAGATGAACGCCAGGCTGAGCCAACCGCAACGGAAAAAGACGCGGCACACGTCTCGGAAGAATGCCACCATTGACTGGTCCATGAAGGCATCTTTCTCGGGGTTGCTCTTGCGATGGAGGCGGATGAATTCGTCAACGTCGTCGTCCAGCGTGGCCGGGTCATCGGCAATGTGCCAGCGGGTCTCGGCGGCGGATTCAATGCGGCGGATTTTGCGGCGAATCTCGTGGCGCTGCTTTTTGTCAAGGGTGTTCAGGTAGTCTTCCCAAGTGGCGGGCAAGGGAATCACCGGACAGATTTCCTGCACGCTGGTGCGGGCGTAGAGGCCGCGTTCCCGGGCCAGGCGGGCGATGGATTCGTAGGTGGGAGATGCCTCTCGGATGTTGCAGAGGTCTACATAATGCCAGGCCGGGGCGCCGGTTCCGGTCAGGTAGTCCAGGATAGCGGCGTATAGGGCTGTCTCGTGTCCGGGCGCGACGATCACGTCCAGGTAGTCGGAGACGTCCACGCAACCCACCCACCGAAAGGTGTGCCGTCCGGTTTGGCTGGTTACCCGACAGAGGGGCGCGATGCCGACCAGGGCGCCGTCGTCTGTTCGCAGGGTGAGGAGGTGAAGTTCGCCTTCTCCCAGGTGCTTCCACCACGTAGCCTGCCATTCCCAGGTGAGAAACGCCGTGCGCAGAGGACTGCGCTGTAGGAGAGCGTTCCACTCCGGCTGCAGTTGCTCAAAACTGTTGGCCTCATGCAAGACTTGTACGTTCATCGCGGCAGCACGTCCGTCATTTTTGCGAGGATTAGGAATCTCCCACCGAAACTCTCAAGCGGTGAGGACTTTCACAAGGGGATTATACACGACGAGAGGGCAGACAACAAACCGCGCGAGCAGCCCGAAGGCTAGGCGGTTTGCAGCACAGGGCGGCCTTGGAATGTGCGGACGGCGGGCGATGTGCGCGCAGGCGGCCTCCGAGGAACCGCGCCGCGCCGTCAGGCGGAGGCCTGTCGCCGCTGCGAGTCGGGCACGGGGCAGAGCAGTTCGCATTGGGAAACGATCTGCGCGGCCTCTTCGGGCGCGAACAGTTCGCTCACCGTGAGACCCTCGTCGCAGCAGGTGATTTCGCGCGCCAGTTGGCACACCAGGGCGTCGGGCTTGCCCCTTTCGTGCAGGAGTTTGCGGATGCGATTGCGGGCCAGCATCAAGCCGTCGGTTCCCTTCGTGATCATGGCTAGACCTCCCGATGGTTGCACTGAGCGGTGCAGTGTAGGATGTGTACGTTAGTCGTCCGTGATTATATCACAATATTATTGAAATGTCAAGATGTGATAAAGATAACTTATAATTGTGGCGCCTTTCACAGGGTCGTGGGAAAATGCACAGGATTCTGTTCCGTAGGCCTGGGGTGAATTTGCTTTTCGGGGCGGTTGGTGGTAACATGGACTCCCATGAGCGAGGCGAAAAACGTTCATGGGCAGTGTGGCCCGCAGCCTTTGGTTGGCGGGTTTTTGTTTGTCCCGAAGGCTGTTCGCCCAATCCCAAAAAGGAGGTGGGGAGATGACGGACACTGGGAAACCCAGGATGAATCAGCCTACACGCGAGGAGGTGCTCCAGCAAGCAGAAGAGGCCCACGTGCGGTTCGTGCATCTGCAATTCACCGATGTGGTGGGCATCGTCAAAGGCGTTACGATACCCGTGGATCAGTTAGAGGGGGCGATGGCCCATGGGATCTGGTTTGATGGGTCATCCATTGCCGGTTTCGCCCGCATCGCCGAGAGCGACATGTACCTGGTGCCTGACCCTTCCACCTTCGCCCTGGTGCCGTGGGAAAGTGGCGATGAGGTGCGGACGGCGCGGCTGCTGTGCGATGTGTTCACGCCCCACGGCGAGCCGTTTGCCGGCGATCCCCGCCAGGTGCTTCGCCGCATGATGAACGAGGCCGCTCGGATGGGGTTTGTGTACAACACGGGGCCAGAACTGGAGTTCTTCCTGTTCCACAAGGATCAGAACGGATACGGGACGCCATCGCTGCACGATCAGGGCGGCTACTTTGACCAGTCCACGGACAGGGCTGTGGAAGTGCGCAAATATATGGTGAACGCGCTGAACGCCTTCGGAATCCGCGTGGAGACGAGCCATCACGAGTGCGCGCCTGGCCAGCACGAGATTGACTTTGAATACACCGACGCGCTCCATGCTGCCGACAACGCGGTAACGTTCAAGTACGCGCTCAAAGCGGTCGCGGGGGCTTTTGGCCTGCACGCCACGTTCATGCCCAAGCCCATCGCCGGCATCAACGGTTCGGGGATGCACGTGCACCAGAGCCTGGCCTACCTGGATTCCGGCAGGAATGCGTTTGCCGACCCGAGCGACCGCTACGGGCTGTCGGCTATTGCGCGGCACTTCATCGCGGGGCAGATGGCGCACGCCCGGGGCATGAGCGCGGTGCTTTCGCCGCTGGTCAATTCGTACAAGCGGCTTGTTCCCGGGTACGAAGCCCCCGTCTATATCAGTTGGGCGCGCATCAACCGCTCGGCGCTTCTGCGCGTGCCGCAGGTGAGCCCGGCCAAGGTAGAACAGACGCGAGTGGAACTGCGCTGCCCCGACCCGTCCTGCAATCCCTATCTGGCGTTTGCGGTGATGCTGGCGGCGGGGCTGGATGGCATTCGGCGCAAGTTGGAACCGCCCGATCCGGCAGAGGAAGACCTGTACCATTTGCCCGCCGAGAAGCGACAGAAGCACAAGACCCTGCCCGGCTCATTGTGGGAGGCTCTGCAGGAACTCCAGCGCGATGAGATTGTCCGGAGCGCGCTGGGCACGCATGTGTATGAGAAGTTCGTGGAGGCCAAGACGCAAGAATGGGATGAGTACCGCACGTGCGTTCATCCGTGGGAATTGGAGCGGTACCTGAATATCTACTAGGGCTTTACGACGTCGGTATGGGCTTTCTCGGCGCTTGCCCGATCGCCGCACACCTCTGCCCTGAGCGAGGTTCAGGTTTGACAAGCGTGGGTGTTGCTGCTACGCTACCGCCGGAGTTGCGGAAAGGCCGTGTAGTGTATTGTGAACAAGGAGGTACAACGGTGCAAGACAGGGGTTTCGCGCTAATTCTCAAGGCCATTGACGTTTCTCTGGACGTGCGAAAACTGGGGGTCGCAGTTGTGGGGCTGGCGGCGACGCTGGGGGTGGCTGCATTTCTGTCCTTCCTGGGGAGCCGCACTGGGGATGCAGGGCTGGTGCTCTTTACCCTATTGGCGGCCCTTGTGATGTGGGTCGGGATATCCCTGGTGTACGGCGCGGTTACCCGCTTGAGTTACCTTCACCTCACGCAAGGTAACCCCGGGTCGTGGCGGGATGCGCTCGGTTACGCGCTGGGCCATCTGGTGAGCCTGATGTTCACAGGCCTGGTGCTCGCCTTCGCGGTGCTGGGGGTTTTCCTCGTGGAGGTCATTGTACTGCTGTTGGGGCGTATTCCGTACCTGGGGGAACTCATCGCCTCGGCGGCATTCCTACCCCTGACCGTTCTCAATGCGTTTGTCCTGCTGGTGATCACCGTCGGGTCGTGGCTCATCTATCCCACCATCGCGGCCGAGGGAACCGGCGTTGTCGGCACAATCCAGCGGGTGGTGGGCCTGGTTAGGCGGTCGCCTGGGCAGGTGGCGGCGTACATTGCGATTGCGATTATCGCCGTCGGGTTTGCGTCGTGGATCATCTTCGGGCTGGGCTATGGCGGGGCGGCCCTCACGGCAGTGGCCACGATGATCGGGGCGGGCTCGCGAATCGGACGGCTCTTTGGCATCTGGCCAAGAATGGGCGGCTACATGTCGCCCTACGGCATGGGCTGGACGCCGTACCGTGCCGCCAGCCTGCCCTTCACCATGTACCTTGCCCAACTCATTTACGCGATTGGTATCGCGGGGCTGGTGGCGATTGTGGCAGCGTTCCCGGTGGTATTCCTCATGTCTGCGGCGACGGCCACGTATCTGAATGTCGCAGAGCCCAAGCCGCCTGTAGCCACTCAGGGCAATGAGGCCGAAGTGCGGTGCCCACAGTGCGGGAGTCCGGCTCAGAAAGGGCAGAAGTTCTGCTCCAATTGCGGCGCAGCGCTGTAGCGGGAGCCGCGCCGCTAGCCTGATGGGCGGCAGACTCGGTTGCATGGGATCGGGCAACCGAGGCCGTTCGGCGGGTCAATTTGACAGAAAGGGGCCTTCCCCATAGAATGGCCATGTGTGGCGCATTCGTCTAGTGGCCTAGGACACCTCCCTCTCAAGGAGGAGATCGGGGGTTCGAATCCCCCATGCGCTACCAGAAAGCCCCGCACAGTCGGGGCTTTTGCTTATGTCCACGCCCGATGAATGTGGGGGACGGATGATGCGACCCAAGTTGCGTCCTATCCAACCGCAGTGGGCGCAGCAGGACGGGCGGCCGGTGCTTGTGCTGCGCGACCCGCTCGCGCTGAGCGGCAAGGTGCTGGCGGTCCCGCAGCCTCTCGCGCCGCTGTTGGCGCTGTGCGACGGCACGAGGGACGAAAGCGCGTTGCGCGCGGCGCTGGAGATTCGCGCGGGGGTGCGCTTGTCGCCCGAGGTCCTAGCGGGCATCTTGCGGCAACTGGATGAGGCCCTGCTCCTGGAGAACGAACGCTCGGCGGAGGCGCTGGCGGCCGCCGTGCGCGAGTTCCGCTCGGCGCCGTTCCGGGCGCTGGCGTCAGCGGGGAGCGGGTACCCGGGCGATCCGGGGCTGCTCGCGAAGACCCTGCAGGGCTATCTGGACGGCGCGGGCGATGTGCCTCGGTTTCCGAGCGCCCGTGGGCTTGTGTCGCCGCACATAGACTACATGCGCGGGGGCGGAGTGTACGGCAGGGTTTGGGCTGCAGCGGCAGAGGCCGTGCGCCAGGCCGACGTGGCCGTGATCTTCGGCACCGACCACATGGGGGATTTCTCGCCACTTACGTTGACAAGACAGAACTACGCGACGCCGTTTGGCATCCTGCCAACCGACAAAGACGTCGTAGAGGCGGTGGCTGCTGCCATCGGGGAGGATGCGGCTTTTCGGGATGAGATTCACCACCGCAATGAGCACTCGGTGGAACTGGCTGCGATTTGGTTGCATTATGTCCGAGGTGGGACGCCGTGCGCTCTCGTGCCTGTTCTGAGTGGCTCCTTTGAGCGGTTTGTAACCGGGCATGAGATGGCGCGGGACGATGAAATCATTGCGAAGGGAATAGCGGCGCTCCGCAGCGCCCTTGTGGGTCGGCGAAGCGTGGTCATTGCGGCTGCTGATTTGGCCCATACAGGGCCGGCCTTCGGAGATACGCTGCCCGCGGGCTTTGTGGACCGGGCGATGGGCAAGAAAGCCGACCGGTTGTTGATGGAGCGAGTGTGCGCGGGCGATGCCGATGGTTTTCTGTCGCTGATCCGCGAGGAAGGGGATCGGCGGCACATCTGCGGTCTGCCGCCCATTTACTTGGCGACACGCCTACTGGAGCCTGTTACCGGTTATGCCGTCGCCTACGACCAGGCGCCCGCGGATCCGCAGGGCGCATCGTTCGTCTCGTTCTGCGGCATTGTGTGGGAGTAGGGCGTGGGTCGCATGAGCCTGTGGCCGACGCCTGAAGAACTGCGCCGCGCGTTGCGAGGGCCGTTGCCGGGTCGCCCCGCGCAATTGTGGATGGCACCCCAGCCGCGCCCGATGGATGCCGATCATCGCCCGCAACTCGCTGCGGTGTTGTTGCTGCTGTACCCGTGCGAGTCGGGGTGGTGCTTCCCGCTGACGTTGCGCACCAACGCGGTCGCGACGCACCAGGGGCAGGTGTCGCTGCCGGGCGGGGCACGGCATGGCCGGGAGAGCCTGGCGTGCACCGCGCTGCGGGAGACTGCCGAAGAACTGGGCATTATCGCCGATGAGGTGCGCATGTTGGGCCGGCTTACGCCCGTCTATGTGGCGGTGAGCGATTTTCAGGTGTTCCCCTTTGTGGGATACCTGCCCGCGCGGCCCGAATTCCACCCAAGCCCGGAGGAAGTTGCCGAAGTCGTGGAGACGCCGCTGAAAACTCTATTGGATGAGCAGGCGCGCTTTGAGGAGGACTGGGATCTGCCGGACGGTCGGCATCTTCACGTACCCTACTTTCGGATCCACGGGCACAAGGTCTGGGGCGCCACGGCGGTGATCCTGGGCGAGTTCGTGTGGCTGCTGCGAGGAATGGCGGCTGCAAGAAAATGACCCGGCGCTGATGCCGGGCCCGGTGGTACTCCGAGATCGTCGTGTTGTAGGGTTATTTGCCGCCCTTGATGGGCTTGCCGAACAAGGGGGCCAGCAGGCACAGGTTCAGCGCCCCAACCACGATGAACAGGATGCCCAGCAGCAGGAGGATGACCTCCAGCGCCGTGCTCCAGTTGGGGCCGAAGAGCGCCAACACGACAAGAATTGCGCCCACTACGATCCGCAATGCGCGTCCTGCAGTGCTGCTCATGAAGCCTACGAAGTCCATTGCCATTCCTCCCCATCTGATTTGGATTTCTATTTTTTCACAACACGGGTCATTCTCCGAAGTTGCGCGCCTTGCAAAAAGAAAAGCCGAGGACGGTAATCCTCGGCTTCGTGGTTTGGGATGTGCCGTTATGCTTCGGAAATGGCCTCCTGCGGGCACTCATCCACGCACGTGCCGCAGTCTGCGCACTTCTCGGGGTCAATCACGTAGGATTCGTCGCCTTCGGTGATGGCCTCTTCGGGGCAAACCGCGGCGCATGCGCCACAAGAGATACACAGTTCGGGGTCAATTTTGTGAGCCATGTGAACACTCCTTGTTTTTGTTGGATTTCGGCCTTCCGCAATCGTGCAATTCGGCACTACTATATGCGATTCGTGAAATTCGTCAAAAACTCGTTGGAAGTTGATAAGCCGCTTCCATGACCCAGGTCATAGCGCGAGATGCTCGGCTGTGCTAGGATATGTCCAGATCCGTTTGTGAGGAGGGAGATTCTATGGAGGAACGCTACGGAGTTGTGAAGGCTGGAGGGCAGCCGCTGACGTTGGTCGGCTCGCCAGTGGTGGTGGGCCAGAAGGCTCCTGACTTCCGACTGCTGGACAACGATGGGCATCCGGTTACCCTGGCGGATACGGCGGGCAAGGTGCGGCTTATCAGCGTGGTGCCGTCGCTGGACACGCGGGTGTGCGACTTGCAGACCCGCCGATTCAACGCCGAGGCCGACAAACTCGGCGACAAGGTGCGGATTCTGACGGTGAGCGTGGACTTGCCGTTCGCGCAGAAGCGGTGGTGCGGGGCGGCCGGCGTGGACAGGCTGCAGACGCTTTCCGATCACTACGATACCAACTTCGGCTTGGCGTATGGCGTGCTCATCAAGGAGAAGAGGCTCCTCGCGCGGAGCATCTTCATCGTGGACGAGCAGGATATCGTGCGATACGTGCAGATTATGCCGGACTTGGGGCAGGAACCCGACTACGAGGCGGCGCTGGACGCGCTGAAGAGAATCCTGTAGAATAGCGGTAGTCTGTTCTCCGCAGGGATGCACATGCCTTTGCGAATCAGCCCGGAAACCTTTGATGAACTGGTGGTGCAGGCGCTGGAGTCGCTGCCCGACGAAATCCGCGATAAATTGGACAACGTGGCCGTGATGGTGGAAGACTATCCGACGCGGGCGCAACTTCGCGCGGGTGGAGTTAGGCGCGGCATGCTTCTTTTCGGACTTTACGAGGGCGTTCCACTGACGGGCAGGACTTCGGGGTACAATATGGTCATGCCCGACCGCATCACGCTGTTCCGGGAACCCATCCTTATGGCATGCCGCACTACGGAGGAAGTCCGCAAAACCATAGCGCATACCGTTCTGCACGAGATTGCCCATCATTTCGGCATCTCGGACGAGCGGCTGCGGGAGATTGGGGCGTACTGAATCAGCGCACCGTCAGGATGATGTTGCCCACGAAGATGTGCTCGCCGCCCTGCGCCGCCCAGACGCGCACATGGTACAGCCCCGGCTTGTCCGTCTCGGCGATGCGGATGGTCGCCGAGAAGCGGTCTCCCTGAACGCGGGGCGCCATCGCTTGGAACACCTCGGCACGGGACGTGTAGGTGGAAGTCTGGTTTAGGTCCGCGACGCTCATCGGCGTGGGAAATGGCTCGTAGGCGAGATTGATAAGCGGGGACGAGACGCCGGGGAGTATTCTGCCCGAAACTTGTACGCTCTCGCCGCGGTTTACGGACTCGGGCGCCGGGTCCAGAACCACGTAGCGGTCCACGAATTCCTGGACAATTCTTATCTCCCCTTGCGCGGGGTTGTACCCAATGCCGATTCCGACATGGGTGTGCGAGGATTGCAGGATGTTGTCGCGGTGGCCTGGGCTCTCCATCAGCGCCTGCTCGGCTTGCTCCACGATGGCCTTCCAGTCCTGGATGGGGATTCCTGCACCGGTGGAGTATCGCTGATAGTAACTGTACACGTTTTCGCGGACGGCGTCTCGCCCGCCCGCGAAGGAATAGCGGTGCTCGGGGCCGTGTCCTGCCAGATTCCAATGGCTCAGGTACCCATAGGTGGCCATTTCTTCGGCGTGGGCTTGGGCGGCGCGTGCGGCGGTTTCGTCCCATTGGACGGACGAAAGGCCCGCGGCCTGGCGGTCTCGGTTGACCAGTTCCATCATGTAGCGGGCCGCGGCCGACAAGTCGGGTTTCGGCGTGGGCGTGCGCGTGGGTTGCGGCGTCAACGTGGGCACGAGCATGTTTGTAGGCCGCGGAGTGCGGGATGCCGGCGCAGTGCTGGTTCGGGCGGCTCGCGTGATTGAGGGGCCGGGGGCGGCCATTGTAGGCGCGGCTGGCCGTGGAGTGCGCGGGGCGCAGGCCGACAGCAGGATGAGCATTGCCGCACCGGCTATGAGGACTGCGCGTGCGGTATGGAATCTCATGAAGGTACTCCTCGCTTGAGCGCGATGGTTTCGCGGTAAGCCTCGGCAGTTTGCCACGCTACGGCGGTCCAGTCCATGCTCTGCTCTACGGCGCGGCGAGCCGCAGCGCCCAGCCGTTGTCGCAGCGCCTCGTCGCTGATGAGGAGCGCCAGATGTCTCTCCAGGTCTTCGGTGGAGTCTGCGACAAGCGCCGTCTCGCCGGGGCGCACAATGTCCTGCGTGCCTGTCCGGTCCGTGGTTACCGCAGGCAAGCCACAAGCCATGGCTTCCAGCAACGCCATGCCAAACCCCTCGCTTTGGCTTGGGAAGGCGAAGATGTCCATGGCGTTGAGGTAGGCGGGAGTCTGCGCCCAGGCCTGGAAGCCAACGAAATGGAAGCGGTCTGCCAGGCCGTTTTTCAAGACTTCCTGCTCGGCACGTTCCTTCAGAGGGCCGCCGCCGACGAGGAGGAAGCGAAGAAGGGGATCTTGTTCCGCCAGATGCTCGCCGACTCGCA
Organism: Chloroflexota bacterium; assembly: GCA_014360805.1. Lineage (NCBI taxonomy): Bacteria > Bacillati > Chloroflexota > Chloroflexota bacterium. The sequence continues at coordinate 29,780 of JACIWU010000011.1, read as the reverse complement.
CGAGTTCCAAGATGCCCTTGCTCGGCACAAATCGCGACAGAAACCCGATGACGATGTGCTGGTCGCTGAAGCCGAGGGATGCGCGCGCCGTTGCCCGAAGGGCCGCGTCAGGCCGGAACAGATTCATGTCAATGGCATTGTGGATGACGAAGGCCTTGCTCTTGCTCTTCCTCAACTCCTGTGCCGCAGGCTCGCTGACCGCGATGTAGGCTGTGAACTGGTTGACGATGGCGGTCATCCAGGCTCGCATAATGCCCCCGACAAGGGGTGGTCGCTTGGGCCTCTCCACCATGGAGTGCTTGGTGATGATGGTAGGGAAGCCCATGCGGGCCGCCTTGCGCATCAGCGCGAGAACGAAGGGGCTTTCCACCGTGTGGCCGTGAACGATGTCAAACTCGCGCTCGGCCAGAAGGCGTCCCAACTGGGCAATCATGGAAGGGTCCAGGGCGGGGTCGGAGCCGTCCGGGAGGCGCAGCGTCAGCCCGCGAAGGCGGATGACTTCCACGTCCGTTGGGATGACAACTGGCGCCGCACGGCCCTTGCGGGGATAGACCTCCCTGTGCGTAACCACGGTTACCCGATGGCCTAGCCGGGCCAGTTCACGCGACAGGGCGTACACGTGATTCTCAATGCCGCCGATGCTGGGCGGGTAGCAGTCGGTGATCATGCAGATGCGCAGAGGGGCATCGGGTGTTTTCGGCATAGCGTCTATCTTCGTGCTCCTTGCCATTGGGTGCGGTCCACGGCGACGTAGGGGGCGGCCATGCCATCCGTGAGGAAGGCGCGGGCCATGCGTTTGGTGTTGTAGTCAAAGCCGACGCGGCCCAGGTGATCCAGGATGATCAGTCCGGCGGAGCCGCCTACGCGAGTGGCCAGCATTTGGATGGCGCGCTCGGCGGCTTGTTGGGGCGCCAGGCCCGCTTGGAGCAGATGGATAGCCCGCTGGGCCAGTGCCATGCGGGCGATGGCCTCGCCCAAGCCGGTGCAGGCTACGCCGCCGACGGCGTTGTCGGCGTAGAAACCGCAGCCTATTTGCGGGACATCGCCCACGCGGCCGGGCAGTTTGTTGGGCGTGCCGCCGGTGGAGAGTCCGGCGGCGATGTTCCCTGAAGCATCCAGTGCCACCGCGCCGACCGTGTCGTGGCGCGCTTCAAAGACATCGCCCAGGCGCGTGTGCCCTTGTCGCCGGAATTCCTCCCAGATGGCCCGCTCGCGGTCCACGATGAGATCTTCGGTTGCACACAGCGCCATGCCGTGTTGTTCGGCGAAGCGTTCGGCGCCCTCGCCGACGAGCAGCACGTGGGGGCTTCCCATGACCAGGCGCGCCAGGTGAATCGGTTGGGCGATGTGCTTCACACAGGCTACCGCGCCGACGTTCAGCGTCTCGCCGTCCATGAGGCTGGCGTCCAGTTCCACCTCGCCGTCCTGTGTCAGGCACGAGCCTTTGCCGGCGTCAAAGATGGGATCATCTTCCATGATGCGAATGGCGGCCTCTACGGCGTCCAGCGCCGAGCCGCCCTCGCGTAAAATGGCCCAGCCGGTGCGCAGGGCGGCCAGGCAGCCACGCGCATGGGCGTCCACCTGATCGTCGGGGATGGCCCACGCTCCGCCGTGTACGATTATCGCCAGGGTCATGTCGCGCTTCTCCCGATGCGGAATCTTGCGGGGCTATTCTACCCTCATCGTGGGTGAAAGGCAAGGTCAGTCGGATGGCAATCTTCACTCGCATTTCTGCCCGTGCGCGCGAGGCGAGAGGGGCGAAACGAGAAGAAAGGGGGCGGCGACCTATCCGAGGCTCGCCCCCATGCCAACGGCGAGGCGGGAGTGGATGGGAGTCGAACCCACCTGGGACACCTCTGCAGCGCCCCACAGACGGTTTTGAAGACCGCGGAGCCCACCGGGACTCAACCACCCCCACGGGTAAGTCTATATGAAGATGGCTGCGCCGTCAACTTTGAGCGGAGATGCGATTTGACCTGCGTCTCGGTTCCAAAGTTTGCTGGCCGCGCCATGGGCATAGGTGCGGCGCATCTTGGTCGCCAACACAAGGCGGAACAATTTGACGACTTACGGGGGGCTTGACATGCGCCGAAATATACGCTATGCTGTGCATGACATAACGGTTGCAGCCGAGCCCTGGTCGCGTTTGTGAGCATTGCGGGAGGTTACCATGGTGCGCACTCGTTGGGTCTGGTTGGGACTTTTGGCTTTGGCGCTTGTACTCGCACCGCTGCTCTACCGGGCACCCGCGAGTGCAGATCCCTCGCTGAGCGTCTGCGCGTGGGCGCGAGACGAATCGGGCACGGGCATCCCCGGCGCGCTGATGACGCTCTGGGGCAAGAGCGGGACCACGTGGTACACTCTGGTCAGCGGCTACACCGATTCCACGGGGAACCGCCTCCTGATCTACACCGGCCCCGACTATGAGCGGTATGCGGTTACCGAGAACAATCCTCCAGGCTACGTGTCGGTCTCGGCTTCGGGTTTGGGCTGGACGACGATCAACGCAGACCGCGTAGAGGCTACGTCGCCGCCGCCCAGTTGCGCCACGTTTGTGGACCGCCTCGTGCAGGCCACATCCACGCCGACACCTACGCGCACTCGGACGAATACGCCTGGCCCCACGAACACGCCGACCAGAACGCCGTCGGTCGTTACGCTGTACCGTATCCAAGGGCGTGTGGAAGATACGGTCGGCACGGGTTTGGCGGGCTGGACGGTGCGGGCAGACCTGTGGACGGGCTCGTCCTGGCAGATTTCTGCGGATATCACCAGCACCGAGTGGGACGGGAGTTTCACACTGGAAGTGAACACGCAGGGGCTGTCCGGCTACTTCCGCATTGTCCAATGGCAGATGCGAGACGGTTACACCGCGGTGAGCGCATCTAGCACCCTGCCGGGTTCTGTCATCGTGGATGCCACGACCATCTTGGCGACGTTGCCTTCCCCGGGCACGTGGGGCACGGCGGTTTTCGTGCGCCGGGCGCCCACCCCGACCCCGACCGCGACGGCGGTGGATAGCCGTATCGTGGGATATGTGCTGCAGGACCTGTTGGAGCCTATCGCCATCCCAGGGGTTACCGTAACGCTTTATCAAAAACTACCGGATGACTCACTGGTGCTGCTCGCGGAGGACGTAACGAACGAATTCGGGTTCTTTGAGTTCGTGGGCAAGTGGCCGTACATCACGCTGCTGGTGGTGGAAACGGATCCGGTGGGGTTCTACTCCACGCGGGCGGTGGGCAACAGCATGTGGCATCCGATTACCCCGAACGAGATTCTCGGTGATCCGGCGCCCACGCACTCGGATTGTCTGTACTTCTTTGACCTGCCGTTGCCTACGGAAACGCCCACGCCGACGACGACGCTCACCCCATCGCCCACCCCTACGGACACGAATACGCCGACGCACACGCCAACATTCACGCCAAGCGCGACCGTCACCGAGACGCCGACCGCTTCCGCGACGCCGACGGCCTCGCCCACGCCCAGCGCAACGCAAACGCCTACGGCGACCGCCACACCTACAGCGACGCGGACGGGAACGCCGACGTTTACCGCCACGCCGTCGCATACTCCTACGCCTACGCCCACACCGACGGCGACCGCGACCTCCACGCCCACGAACACGCCGACGTCAACGCCCACGTTTACGCCTACGCCGACACCGACGGCCACGCCAACGCCCACAAGCACGCCCACGGCGACGCCGACGTTCACGCCCACGCCGACACCGACGGCTACGCCTACCTTTACGCCAACGGCGACGTATACGCCTACGCATACGTTCACGGCGACGTTCACGTACACATCTTCGCCGACGGCGACGCCGACATTCACGCCGACGCAGACGCCCACGGCAACGGCGACCTACACCAGTACCAATACGCGGACCCCGACGGCGACGCGGACGGCCACGGCGACCCGCACGGCGACGCGCACGCGAACCCCAACGGCGACGCCCACGTTCACCCCCACGAACACGGCGACGCCCACGCCGACCCGCACGCCGACGCGCACGCGGATACCGCCGCCGGTTTGTGAGGAAAATGTGTGCGCCTGGAAATACTTTGCCATCGCGGAGGACGTGGACGACAACGGCTTGCCATCGCCCGGCGATGTCATTGAGTACACCATCATCATTCACACGAACCTGCCAATTCCGGCGGTGATGACGTTCACGGACCAGGTGCCGCCGGGCACTGCCCTTGTCCCCGGCAGTTTGTCCATTACCCCGGTCGGGCACGTGGTGAGCGAGATTCCCATCATCTGCACGGCGCCAGTGGAGCCGGGCCAGTCGTTCGTCGTAACATTCCGGGTTGTGGTGTTGGCCGGGGTGACTCGCATCTGCAATCAGGGACTTGTGTCCACGCGCTGCGAGGTGGAGCAGTGCGTCTGCGACGAACTGACCGATGACCCGGACACGCCCTACGATGACGACCCCACCTGCTTTGACGTGATTACGCCGACGGCGACGCCGACCACCACGGCCACCGCCACGGCGACCGCAACGCCTACACGCGAACCGCCACCCGGCTGCACGGATGATGTGTGCGCATGGAAGACGGATTCGCTCGTGATAGATGCGGATGGAAGCGGCGTGCCGTCTCCGGGCGACACGATTGAGTACGAGATTGTGGTGCAGAACAACCTGTCGCTGCCGTCGGTGATGACGTTCACCGATCAAGTTCCCGATGGCACGCTGCTGGTGCCCGGAAGCCTGTCCATTGAGCCAGTGGGGGAAGTGGTGAGCGAGATACCGCTCATTTGCCGCGCCGACTTGGCGCCGTACCAGGGGGTAACGATTCGGTTCCGCGTGGTTATCCTGGAAGGCGTGGACCGGATTTGCAATAGGGGACTGGTTGCGATTCGCTGCCAGGAGGAGCAGTGCGTCTGCGATGAACTGACCGATGACCCCGACACGCCTTTGGATGATCCGACGTGCACGGATGTCTATCCGACGCCGCCGCCCTCGCCGACGCCGACAGCCACCCGGACACACACGCCCACGCCGACCCTTACGCCGACACCCACTTTTACGCCCACGCCTGGCGTTGGGTGGCAGGGGCTGTTCTGGAAGCAGGCCGCGCTGGTGAATGACGCGGATTCCAACGGCATGGCCTCGCCGGGGGACACGCTGCGATATACGCTGACGATTGTCAACAACCTGCCGACGACAGCCTATGGCCTGCTGATCGTGGACAACCTCCCGGCCCAGGTGGAGTATGTGGCTGGGAGCCTTTCGCCGTCGCACGGGATTGTGCTGACCTACAGCCCGCTGCAGGTGTACATAGACACACTGAACTCGGGAGAGACGGCCACCATCGTGTTGGATGTGCGCGTGCGGCCGGTGGGGCAGGGGAATGCGGTGAATCAGGCGATCCTGTACGTCGGGACGCTGGTGAGTTACAGCGACGACCCCGATACCCCTGCGCCAGGGGACGCAACCGTTACGGTCATCTACTGGCCTGGGCCGACACCGACGCCGACACTCACGCGAACATCAACGCCTGTCCCGACGGTTACGGGGTTGCCGACGAGCACCCCGACGGCGACGCGAACGGCCACGCGCACGAACACGCCAACGGCCACTCTGGCCGCCACCGCGACTCCCACGCGAACGCCTTCGGCTACGGCGACGCGGACGCCAACCTCCACGCCGCGGCCCCTGGTGCGCAGGGCATTCCTGCCGTTCGTGTCCAGAGGGCTATGGTGGGACGCAGCGGCCGGCGATCGCGCCATCCCGCCGCGAGGCTGGTAGGCCGGCGGCATAGCGCGGACGAGGGCCTAAGCCCCCGCGACCTCCTGCGGGGCTTGCCATTTTGCGCTCTATTTGGTGCGGCCTCGCAGCGTGAGAAGACCCTCTGCCTGGGTAAACTCTGTGATCACGAAGTCGCCCGGGCCGACGGTGCTCGGGCGCGCCGGGTCCACGTACCACAGGGCGTTGTTGACCATGCCCTCGGCCATTGCGTACCAGTTGGCGCCCCCGCCGATCTGAGCCAGCGCGCTGGGGTCAAGGAGATCGCGCGGGGATTCGCCTGCCGTCGTGGGTGCCGGCGTGATGCGAAGCCGCGGCTCTCCGTTCACGACCTCAAAGCAGAAATAGCAGAGAATCCACGTTTTCATGTCGCTCAATTGGAAGCGGGGAATACCGGCCTTGAGGACGATGTTGCCGTGGATCTCTGCGTCAATGACCAGCGCTCGACCGGTGGCGACCAGGCGCGCGCTCACGACAATCTCGTCCGGGTGGATATGGGCCTCGGGCCAGTAGATTTCGGGATCCACGGAATCCTTTGTCGCGAGGGCAATGAGTTGACTCAAGTCCTCATCGGTCAGCGCGAGACTGAATTCCTGGTTCTTGCCGGTCGGCAGCCGCTCCACAAGGGAAAGCACCGGCGTGCTTGTGGCCGTAGGAGCCGGCGTGAACGTTGGGGTGGGGGGCGGCGGCGTTGGGCAGGGCGCAGGCGTGTGCGTGGGGGCTGGTGTTGGCGGGGGGCGGGTGGTCGCCGCGGGGGGCGGGGCGGCGGCCGTGGGCGCAACTGTCGGGGCAGGGGCATGGCCGCAAGCGCCCAGCGCAAGGCCCAAGGCCAGGAGCAAAAGCGCCGCGGCTAGAAGGCGCGGTCTGGTGTCCATCTCTTTTCTCCCTACGTTCGGTTCGCTTTATGGGGTAGGCTTGGTTCAGGGTGCGTCGTGAATATGCGCACAATGTTGACAAATTGGAAAAACCATGGTAAAATACGACTAGAGAAGTCGGATTTTGACAACTTCTCACCTAGCCCTCCTCAGGCAGAAGCGGCGGCCTGGTTCCCCCGACCAGGTCGCCGCTTCACTTTTGGGGCTACTGCTTGGCTTTGGCCATTTTAGCGCGCTCTTCCTCCACGAGGACGCGGCGCAGGATTTTGCCCACCATGGTCTTGGGGAGGTCCTTGCGGAACTCCACAACGCGAGGGACTTTGTACTTGGCGAGGCTTTGGCGGCAAAACTCAATGATTTCCTGCTCGGTAGCGGTTTCCCCCTCTTTGAGCACGACATACGCCTTGACGACTTCTCCCAGGTACTCGTCGGGGACGCCTGCGACCACCGCCTCTTTGATTTTGGGATGTTGGTAGAGGATTTCCTCCACATCGCGGGGGTAGATGTTGAATCCACCTGCGATGATCATGTCCTTCTTGCGGTCCACGATTTGGAAGTAGCCATCGGCATCGCGGCGGGCGATGTCGCCGGTGTAGAGCCAACCCTCTCGCAAGACGAGGGCTGTCTCGTCAGGGCGGTTCCAGTATCCCTTCATGACCTGCGGGCCTCTGATGATCAGTTCGCCGGTCTCGCCAGGGGGCAACTCCCGTGCGCCGGTTTCCAGGTCAACGATCTTGGCGTCTGTGTCGGGGAAGGGCACGCCGATGGTGCCGATTCGGCAATCGCCGAAGACCGGGTTGCCGTGCGTAACGGGCGATGCCTCGCTCAACCCGTAGCCTTCCACCAGGCGGCCGCCGGTCAGTTCCTGGAACTTCTGCTGTACCTCCACCGGCAGGCCCGCGGCGCCGCTGATGCATGCGCGGATGGAGCGCAGATTGTAGTCCTTGATATCGGGGTAATTGTTGATGGCCACGTACATCGTGGGCACGCCCGGGAAGATAGTAGGCTGGTGTTTGTTGATGGCTTCCAGTACATCCTTGAGTTTGAACTGCGGAAGGAGAATGACGGGAGATGCCAGGTAGATGCCCGCGTTCATGCAGGTGGTCATTCCGTAACTGTGGAAGAGGGGCAGGGCGGCGAGAAAACGTTCCTGTCCCCTTTTGCCGGAGCACCAGACACAGCACTGAATAGCGTTGGCGACGAGATTCCGGTGGCTCAGTTCCGCGGCCTTGGGGACACCTGTGGTTCCGCCGGTGTAGAGCAGGCATGCGGTGTCCTGGGGTTGCACGGGCACAGGCTGGGGTTTTGGCGGCGCCGTGCGGAGGAAATCCTGAAACCAGATGGTGTTCGGCGCGTTGGAGATGTCCACCACGTGCCCTTCCTTCTTCTCCTTGAGGAGTGTGAACAGCAGGCGTAAGATGGGTGGGAAGTATTCCTTGATGCTGGTTACGATGACCCGTTTGAGGTGCGTGCGGTCTTGGATGGCCCTGACAACCGGGTACAACTTACTGAGCGCCACGATGGTCTCGGAGCCGGAGTCGTTGAGTTGATGTTCCAACTCGCGCGCCACGTAGAGGGGGTTGCACGGGACCGTGATGGCGCCGGCCCGCAGAGCGCCGTAGTAGGCGATGATGAACTGCGGGCAGTTGGGCATGTAGATGGCGACGCGGTCGCCCTTTTTGACGCCCGCCTGTTGAAGCCCTGCGGCAAAGCGATCGGCCAAAGCGTCCAGTTGCTGGTAGGTGAGCGTTGCGTCAAAGAAGATCGTCGCGGGGCTGTGTGGGTAATCTCTGGCGGCGTCGGCGAGATTCTGATGTAGGGGGATGTCCGGGTAAGGGATGCTTGCAGGTACGCCGGGTTCGTAGAACTTCAGCCAGGGTCGTTCCATTCGGTCTCCTCCTCAAATCTTGGGTGGCCGATTGTCGGCGCACGGCGGATAGGGACTGGTCTGCCGCGATCCGGCGGCAGAGGTGCCGATTCCTACAACGAGACCTGGGGCATGTTTCTACGACGAGGGCTGCTGCTATGGATAGTATAGCGTGCAAACTGGTGAAATGTCAAGGGACAGAAAGTTTGATTTGGTTCTGTCTCGTGTTGGCGACCACGGTGCGACGCGCTTCCGAGAGTGCGTCGCGTCCGTGTCTATGGCGCGACGAACAAACTTTCCACCTGTGCAGTTGGCTTCCAACTTCACAGCAGAGGCAGGATTTCCGGGTCGGTTCCTGATGGGGCTGTGATAACGGGCGCAGTCGCGGTCCGAGGCACTGTGTTACGGATGCTCGGCCTGTAAGCGTTGGAGGGCGGCGGCGGCGGCTTGCTGGGCAGCGGCCTGTTTGCTTGCTCCGGTACCGATGCCCAGGACGCGGTTGTTCACCAGCACCTGAACAGTGAAGGTCTTGGCGTGGTCGGGGCCTTCCTCGGAGATCGTTTCGTAGGCTGGGGTAACGTGATAGCGTCCCTGCACCCATTCCTGGAGGAGGCTCTTGGGATCGCGCGCGGACTCATCGTGCAGTGCCTGGTCCAGTTCGGTCTGGAGGAGGGGCTTGAATACCATGCGGACGACATCCAGGCCCGCGTCCAGGTACACGGCGCCGACAAGGGCCTCAAACGCCGCGCAGAGGTTGTGCGGGCGGGCGCGCCCTCCGCTTTCGGCCTCGCCTTTGCCGAGCAAAAGGTGTTCGCCCAGGTGGATGCGTTGAGCAACCCGGGCCAGGGTATCTTCGCGTACCAGGCGGGCACGCAGGTTCGTCATCTGGCCTTCTGTGAGGTCGGGATACTGCTTGAACAGCCATTCCGCCACCATGAAGTCCAGCACTGCATCGCCCAGATATTCCAGGCGTTCGTTGTCGGCGAGGACTGAATCACGATTCTCGTTGACATAAGATGAATGCGTGAGCGCCTGTTGAAGCAGCGCGGGGTCGCGGAATGCATGGCGCAGCACCTGTTCAATGGGGTGGGTGAAGACAACTCCCATGGCACAACCTCTAGCGTAGGCTTGTATCGGAATCTGCCTCGGAGTATAGCACGGCGGTGAATGAGGGGCAAGAATTGGCCTCGTATGTGCTCGGCGGCCGCTTTGCCAGCGACGGGTTCCTGGGATATACTAGCACCGTCTGAGTGTCTGTCGTCCAAACCTGAAAGGGAGGGAGACTTCATGAGCACTTCAGAGGCTTGCACGGTGGTATCTCCTGCGCAGATTTGGTCCGCTGCCGACACGCTGTCCCCCCGCATCAGGCGCCTCCGAGATGAGTACTGGTCATTCTACACCCGCGATTTCACCAATGAGGTGCGGGCTTACACAACAGGAACGCCGTGGGACACGGTGTACTCCATTTGGAACTGGACGAATGTCCCCGAGGTCGCCATGTTTCAGCGCGGTTACCGCAGTTACCTCTTGGCGGCGGCTACACCCGTGAGACTCCCCGCCGGATTCTGGGACGAGCCTTTGGTCGTGCGGCGCGCTCTGTTCTTCCGCGAGGTGCTACGGGGCTATCTGCCCACGCAGATACGGGAAGGAGAACTGATCGTAGGGTCTCACTTCAACGCGGCTCTGTCGCGATGCCTGACGCGAGAGGAGGCGACGCGGCGCGACCGCGAAGAGGAAGCGTTCTTCAAAGAATGGGACAAACTGAACAGCGTAGGCGTGGGCAACTGCGGGGCGGTGCCCGGGCATCTGATCCCGAACTATCCGAAAGTCCTGCGTGTGGGTTGGAAGGGCATTCGCGACGAGGCGCTGGCTATCGCCGACGACTCGAACAGCACGCGCGAGCAGCGGGACTTGGCGCGTGCTGTGGTGATCTGTGCGGAGGCAGTGCCAGAGTTCATGGCGAGGTACGCGGCAGAGGCCGAGCGACAAGCCAGCGAAGCGACCGACCCCGCACGTCGCGCTGAACTGCTGGAAATCTCCCGCATCTGCCGCAAGGTGCCGTGGTTGCCGCCCGAGACGTTCCCCGAGGCCCTTCAGGCGCTCTGGACGACGCACATGCTGCTCATGGCCGCCGAGAGTTATCCGGGCCCCGGAGTGTCGCCCGGGAGGGTGGATCAGTACTTGTATCCGTACTACGAGGCGGATCTCCAATCCGGGCGGTTGACCCGCGAGCAGGCAAAGGAGTGGTTGGAATGCTGGTGGATCAAGCACAATTACGCGTACGACTACCAGGGCGTGCCCACGATGTACGTGGCCATCAACAATTACCCCGATATCAAGGACAATTACGCGTACGACTACCAGGGCTGGGTGGGGACGAACCAGGGCATCAACTCGTCGTTCGGGCAGTTGATCACCCTCGCAGGGATGAAGGCCGATGGAAGCGATGCTTCCAATGAGTTGACGTACCTGATGCTGGACGTCATAGAGGAGATCAACCTGCTGGAGCCGAAGCCCAACGTTCGCATCCACGCGCGTACGCCCGACAGGCTCCTGGAGCGCCTTGTGAGCATGTTGTCCAAGACGCAGGGGTCGGCATTCCTCATCAACTTTGACGAGAACTCTATGGCTGGGCTGCGCTGGCAAGGGTTGCCTGAGGATCGCCTGTGGGACTACGCGCCTGTGGGGTGCTTGGAAAACACCTTGCAGGGGTGCGACCGCTCGGGGACGGTGGATGTGAATCTGAACCTGGCGAAGGCCGTGGAGTTAGCCCTGAACGATGGCCGCGACATGGCCACGGGCAAGCAGATTGGCCCGAAGACGGGAGACCCGCGCGGTTTTCAATCCTTTGACCAGTTCTTTGCAGCGTTCAAGGCGCAGTTGAAGCACCTGCTGGAGTGGATTATCCGCGTGAACGACATGGCCGACGTAGGGCGGGCGCGCTGGGAGCCGGTGCCGTATATGAGCGCATTGGTGGATGGCTGCTTGCAGAGTGGCAAGGACAGCAACGCCGGTGGCGCGGAATTCAACTTCCTCACGGTGGAGGGAATCGCCCTGGCGACGGCGGCGGACAGCCTGGCCGCGGTGAAGAAACTGGTGTTTGATGACAAGCAGATTGCGATGGATGACCTGCTGACAGCCATCAAAGCGAACTTTGAGGGGCACGAGCCCCTGCGGCAGACGCTCATCAACAAGGCGCCGAAGTACGGCAACGACGACCCCTACGTGGACGATATCGCCAGGGAAGCGAGCCGCTTCTGGACGGAAGAAGCGTTCCGTCATGTGTCTCCAACGGGAAAACGGTACCGAGGCGGCTACCTGTCGTGGAACTACTGGATTGCGTATGCGCCGACCACAGCGGCCACGCCGGATGGCCGCAAGCGGGGGCAGTACCTGTCCAATGCTGTCTGCCCGGTGAACGGGGCGGACCGCAAGGGGCCGACGGCGGTGATCAAGAGCGTGGGGCGTTTGGGGTTGGAGACCGCCCCCAATGGCGCGAGCCATACGATGAGTTTCAGCCCTACGCTGCTGCGGAGCGCCGAGCAGCGGCAGAAACTCGCTGCGCTCCTGCGCGCATACGGCAGGGTAGGGGGCACGTGCTTACAGATCAACGTGATCAGTCCCGAAACCCTGCGCGAGGCCCAGAAGCATCCGGACGAATACCGCAATCTCCTGGTGCGGGTTACCGGGTACAATGCGTACTTCGTGGGGTTGGGCAAGGAGATTCAGGATGAGATCATCACCCGCGAAAGCCACGCACTGTGAGCGGGCGGAGATAGAATCGGCTTTGGGGGAGTTGCTTGGCGACTACAGGCGTTACATTCAACGTTCAGCAGTTCAGCACTGAAGATGGCCCGGGCATCCGCACCACGGTGTTCATGAAGGGTTGCCCGCTGCGGTGCGCTTGGTGCCATAACCCGGAGGGGCTGCGGAGCCAGCCGGACCTGGTCTGGCATGACACGCGGTGCATCGCGGCCCGCGATTGTCTTCGCGTCTGCCCCGAGGGCGCTCTGCAATTGACGCCCAGCGGCATGAGGATTGACAGGGAACAGTGCACGGTGTGCGGGCTATGTGTGCAGGCGTGCCCGGCAGCGGCGCTTGAGGCCATCGGGCGTCGGTGGACGGTTGAGGAACTGGTTGCCGAGATTCTCAAGGACCGGGTGTTCTACGAGACCTCGGGGGGCGGCGTAACGTTTAGCGGCGGGGAGCCAATGTTGCAGGTTGACTTCCTCGCGGAGATAACGAAACGCTGCAAAGATGAGGGGATTCACGTCGCTCTGGATACAAGCGGCGTGCTGCCCTGGGAGGCGTATGAGCGCGTGCTGCTCTATGTAGACTTGGTGTTGCTTGACCTGAAGATTCTGGATCCAATGCGCCACAAGGCCGCAACAGGCATGGACAATGCCAACGTTCTCGTCAATGCGCAGCGCCTTGCTGCGCTGGGGAAGCCCGCATGGATCCGAACGCCAGTCATCCCGGGGTACACCGACGATCTGGAGAACATCAAGGCTATCGGGCGGTTCATACGCGAGTGCCTGCCGAATGTGGAGCGGTGGGACCTGCTGGCGTACACCAACTTGGGGAAGCCGAAGTATCACAGGCTGGATCTGAACTACGCGCTGGACGCTGTGCCTCTTCTCACTCGCCAGGAGATGGAGACGGTCTGGCGTACCGCAGTGGAGTGCGTGCAGGTCGCCCAATGGTCGGGCGCAACCCGTGATTGAAGGAGAGAGAAATGTCCATCCTAGACAGCGAGCCGGGACTGCTAGACGCTTTACGGGGCGAGATGACGCCGAAGTTCCTCGCGACGCGGAACGCCGCTGGTGTTCCCAATGTGGTGCCGGTTGTATCCATTCTGCCCTCGGATAACGAACCGGACACACTGTTTTTCGGCAACTTTCTTTTGCGCAAAAGCATCCAGAATCTACAGGAAGATGCGCGACTCTGCGTGCTGGTCATCACGCCGCAACTGGAGGGCTGGGTGCTGCTGGGCGACTTCGTGGAGTTCCAGCGGACCGGCCCCTATGTGGAACGGCAGATGAACAGTTCTTTGTTGCGCTACAATGCTTATACGGGGGTGCGAAACGCGGGCATTCTGCGCGTGAACTCGCTGCTGGGCGCCTTCAAGATAGGGCGACTCAACGTGGCGCTGGATTACCTGCGGACGAAAATGGCCGCCGCAGGAATCCGTAACGCTCAAGGTAGCGGGGTTCATGTACCCCAACCGGTGCGCGCTGAATTCGCCAAGATGGCGGCTGTGAAGGTTCTGGCGTGGCTCGGCGCGGATGGTTATCCCCGTATTGTGCCGGTTCTGTCGTTGCAGCCGGCTGGTGTGGATACGATGGTGCATCGGGTGGGGCGCGATGCGTTCGGGTGGCCCTCCGACGGGGACTTGGTTGCGTGTAACATCCTAACGTTTGAGGCGGTGTCGTATCAACTCAAAGGGCGTTGGGCAAGGTGTGGGAAGAGCGGCGCCGTTACCGTGCATGAAGTGTACGCGGGCGGGCCGCCGCTTCCTGGCGGGCGCATTGCTTGATGCTGTTTCCTGGAGGATGGGAATGACGGTTCGCATTCTTGTGTTGAGCGGGGTGAATCTGAACCTGTTGGGCACGCGGCAGCCAGAAATCTACGGGCGCGACACGCTGGAGGAAATGCAGAGGCGCCTTGAGCAGCATTTTGCGGGTAGGGACGTGGAGTTGCGGTTTCACCAGTCCAACCATGAGGGCGAGATCGTGGAACAAATCCACAAGGCGCGTGAATGGGCCAATGGGATTGTCCTCAACCCCGGCGCCTATTCCCACTACAGCCTTGCCATCCGCGATGCGATCTCCAGCGTGAACCTGCCGGTGGTGGAAGTCCATCTCTCTAACATTCACGCCCGCGAGAGTTTTCGCCATAATCTGGTGATTGCGCCGGTCTGTGTGGGGAGTGTCGTGGGCTTCGGGTGGCGCAGTTACCTTTGGGGCGTGGAGGCGCTGCTGGCTCATCTTTCGCGCTGATGCAGGTTGAGGCGGGAGCAGAGGGGATATGGCCGAGATTCCTGAAGGCGATGTGCCGATGCTTGTCCTGCTGGGCTCACCAGGAGCACGATACTTGTTGACTGCACCGCGGGCGCGCATTGGCCGAGATCCGGGGAATGACATCGTGATCCCGGACAGGCGGGTGTCCAGATACCATGCCGAGATCGTCCGGGAAGGCTCTGAATTCATGCTGCGCGATTGTGGAAGCAAGAATGGCACCTTTGTCAACGGTGAGCGCATCGTACAAGAGAGGCGTTTGCAGGATGGGGATGAGATTCAAGTCGCTTTGTGTTGCGAACTCGTGTTTGTAGGGCCTGGGGCGACGGCTCCGCTGGTAGTAGGCGAGACGGCGCGAGAGCCACGGAAGCCGGGTCTCTCTCTGGATTTGGCGGCGCGACGGGCGTGGGTTGGGAGTGTGGAGGTAGATCCACCCCTGTCACCGGCGCAGTTCCGACTGCTGTACTTGCTGTGGGATGCTCGTGGGCGCGTGGTGAGTCGGGAGGAGATTGTGGCGGCAGTGTGGCCCGAAGAAAGCGCCGAGGGAATTAGCGAGCAGGCGATTGATGCCTTGGTGCGGCGGCTGAAGGAGAGGCTGGCCCCTCTCGGAGCGGACGACTATATCGTTACGGTTCGTGGGCATGGGTTCCGGCTACAGGAGCGGGCGGACGCATGAATGATGAGGGGGCTTGGGTTGGGCTTGACATCGGCTCGCTCACGGTGAAGATCGTTGCCCTGAACCGCGAAGGGCGCCGCATTTTCGCCAAGGTTGTGCCGTCGGGGCGATCGGGGGTACAGGTGGCGAAGGCGCTGCTTGGGGAGGTTCCCACGCAGGCGCGGTTTGTGGTGGTAACGGGTTACGGGCGGGTTTGTATGGAGGACGCTGACCTGGAAGTCTCGGAGATCACCTGCCACGCACGCGGCGCTAAGCATCTGTTTGACGATGTGGGCACCGTCATAGACGTTGGCGGCCAGGACAGCAAGGTTCTTCGCATAGGCACAGGGGGCCGGGTGGTCCAGTTCGCGATGAACGATCGCTGCGCAGCCGGCACAGGGCGATTTCTTGAGGTCATGGCGCGCGCTCTGGATGTAAGCGTTGGCGATTTGGACGACTTGGCGGCGAGGGCCTCTTCGCCGGTAGCCATCAGTAGCACTTGTACAGTATTCGCCGAGTCGGAAGTTGTGGGGCACCTGGCGTCGGGGCGGCGCGTAGAGGACATTGTTGCCGGCCTGCTGGATGGAATTGCGGCGCGGGTTGCCGGGCTGGCGCGGCAGGTTGGGGTGCAGCCTCGTGTCGTCATGACCGGCGGGGTGGCGCTGAACAAGGGGATCGTGAGCCGGCTAGAGGCGTTGTTGGGGATGCCGGTAGTAGCACCGGCAGAATGCCAGATTGTGGGGGCCCTGGGCGCCGCGCTGATCGGCCTGGAGAAGGGGCGCTGACTCCGGGCGGCCGAGTCGGGCGTCGTTTGGGTGATGTTCGGCGCGGCGTTTCACTTCGCATAGTCAAAGCAGCCGAGAATTCAACATGGCAAAATTGTCTGAAAAGGAGACCATGCTATGCGAAGTCTAGTGACATGCGATAGCCAGCGGTTTGCACTCTGGTGGGAGACAAAAGCAGAGAAAGGTGTTACGTCTGGCGGCCGAGAAGAGACTCGGCTAGTGTCCGCAACGCCTCTCGGGATTGAGGCGTAAGCCCCGGGGCAGAGAGCGCAGCCAGGGCTTGTTGTGTATATTCGGCGCTGAGTTGCGCGCAATACTCCTTCGCGCCGACTTCTTCTAGAGCAGCAATCGCGTGGTGCAAATCCTCATCGGATGTGACACCTCGCTGGTATGCCTGTTGAATAATCTCGGCGGCATGCCGCATGTGGGGCGGAGCGCCCAGCTGCAGACCGCTTTCCAGTACATACACTACGGGTAGGCTCTTCTTCCGATTCAGAAGATCATCGCCCGCGGGTTTGCCTGTTACCTCCGGGCGCCCCCAAATGCCCAGAATATCGTCATCTATCTGAAAAGCCATGCCGAGGTTGTAGCCAAAATCGTGGAGGGCCTTGATGATACCAGTGTCATCCGTGGCAACCATCGCACCCATCTCGCAGGCACACGCGATAAGTGAGGCGGTCTTGCCACGAATCATCCAGAAGTAGTCATCCAGGGAGACAGACTCAGCCGTCTCAAACCGCATATCCAGGAATTGGCCTTCCGTGAGGGCGATGCAGGCGGCATCCAGCACATGGAATATGCTTGCAACCCTCATGGCCGGCACGCCCACGTCCAGCAGTCGTCCGAGTTCTAGCCGCGCAAGGGCGAAGAGGCCATCGCCTACATTGATGGCGTGCGCTTCGCCCCACACGCGCCACACCGATTCGCGATGCCGCCTGAACTCGCTGCGGTCTTCTATGTCGTCATGAACCAGGGAGAAGTTGTGTACCAGTTCCACGGCGACGGCGGCTGGCAGGGCCTGGCGCACATCGCCCCCGGCGGCCTCGCACGAAAGCAGTGTAAGAAGCGGACGCAGCCGCTTGCCACCCTTGTACGAAGGCACTTCGGCCAGATTCTGATCCAGCCAGCCGAGGTGATATTGCATCATCCCGTAGAAGGGCTGCAAGAGTGGGTGGGGCACCGCGAGCGCCCTACGGAGCGCGGATTCCACCATGTCTAGCAATCGCGTGTAGGTCGTGTTATCGCCCAACTCCATGTTCCTCGGGTGGAACGCTTTGAAGCCGATCTGTCGCGCGAAGAGCCGAGATGCTTTCTGCACCGATGCAGAACATAGCCAAGCGGAGACCGCGCAGCACCCTTGTTACCTCGTCGCGCAGGGCAGCCTCCGAAACGGCTGCGGCCCGCAGGAAGGGAAGCGCGATTCCCCCAATGTCGGCGCCGAGCGCGATGGCTTTCGCCAGGTCAATCCCTGTGCGAAGTCCACCGCTGGCGATGAGGGGGATATCCGGACACTCTTCTCTCGCCTGGCGAATCGCTTCGGCTGTGGGGATGCCCCACTCGCGGAAATCCTCGGCCGCTTTGCGCAATGGATCATCCGGTCCCATGCGCAGGCTTTCTATTTCGCTCCACGACGTGCCGCCTGCGCCAGCAACATCAACGGCCGATACCCCACAATCCACCAAACGGCGCGCCACATCACCGGAGATACCCCATCCAACCTCCTTGACAACCACTGGTACGGGCAAATCTCGCACAAGACGCTCTATCTTTCGGAGAAGGCCAGCGAATCGCGTGTTCCCACTGGGCTGGAACGCTTCCTGAAGCGGGTTGAGGTGAAGCACTAACGCGTCAGCCTCGGTTATCTCCACGGCGCGCATGCATTCATCCCGCCCGTATCCGTAGTTCAACTGCACCGCGCCAAGATTGCACAACAAAAATACGTCCGGAGCCCAGCGGCGAACCCGGAAGGTGGGGACGAGGCTCTCGTTCTCCACGGCAGCACGGACGGACCCCAGCGCGAGCGCAATGCCAAACTCCTGGGCTACTCGCGCCAGGCGTTCGTTGAGTTCGCCGGCAGCGGGGGTGCCTCCAGTCATGCTGGAGATGAGCAGGGGGCAGGCAAGTTTGTGGCCGAGAAACTCGCAAGCCGTGGAGATGCTCTCCAGGTCAATTTCAGGCAAGGCCAGGTGCAAGAAGCGGTACCGCTCAAGGCCCGTCTTGACATAACTTGAGACCCCGGTCTCCTCAAGCGCTATGCGCAAATGCTCAGTTTTTCTCTGCTCGTGAATATCCCTGCTCAGCGCAACTTACTCCCGTACCAAGTGTTTCTGCTGACGGGTATATTAGTCGCGAAATCCTTGCTTGTCAACGCGGTGATAACTGTGGTAAAATGCGCCGCAACCGTTCCAGGCGTGCCATTCTCTACAATGAAGGAGGCGGGGAAATGACTATTTTTGAGCGAGTCAAGAAGATCATCGTGGAGCAACTGGGAGTCCCGGAGGAGAAGGTCGTACCGGAGGCCCGTTTCCGAGAAGACCTTGGCGCTGATTCGTTGGACCTCGTGGAACTGATCATGGCCTTTGAGGACGAGTTTGGCGGGCGAATCTCCGACGAGGATGCCCGCAAAATCCAGACGGTGGGCGACGCGGTGGCGTTCCTGGAGCAACACGGCGCCCAGTAGCGGCTCCGCGCGACACACAATGCAGTAACCCCACGCAAAGGGTCAGGCAGCCTGACCCTTTTTGTGTTGGTGAGCCGGGGCTAACTTGCAACGGTGTGCTTGGATATGGTATGATGGGTCCATCCCAAATAGACGTTGAGGGAGGTAAACCTATCGCGAACGTTCGGTTGCGCGAAGTTGAGGAGCCAACAGAACAGGGCTTCCTGGTTGGCGCACAACTCAAGGCCCAGCGAAACGACTGGGACATCAGCGATTGCCTGGATGAACTGGAACTTCTGGCGAACACCGCCGGGATAGAAGTTGTCGGGCGCACGTACCAGTATCTGGATGCGATCAATCCGGCCACGTTTATTGGCCCAGGCAAGGTGGCTGAGATACGCTCCCTGCGCGAGAGCCTGGGCTACAACGTAGTCATCTTTGACGATGAACTATCACCCCGGCAACTGCGCGAGTTGGAAGAAGCCTTGGACGTGAAAATCCTGGACCGCACGTCGCTCATCCTGGACATTTTCGCGGCGCGCGCCCGCACACACGAGGGGCGCCTACAGGTGGCCCTGGCGCAGTACGAGTATCGGCTTCCCAGGTTGACACGCGCTTGGACGCACCTCGCACGCCAGGTGGGCGGCTCGGCGGGGCGAGGTGGCATAGGGGGAGTCGGCCTCCGCGGGCCAGGCGAGACGCAATTGGAAGTAGACCGCCGAGAAATCCTGCGGCGCATCGCACAACTGAAAGACGAACTGGAGTCGGTCAGGAAACATCGTGAGCAGTATCGCCGACGGCGAGAACAGGCCAATCTGCCTGTAGTGGCTATCGTGGGATACACAAACGCGGGCAAATCCACGTTGCTCAACACCCTCGCGGGCACGGATTTGCTCGCAGAAGACAAGTTGTTTGCAACCCTGGATCCTACGACCAGACGTATCACGCTGCCAGGCGGACAGGCGGTTCTGTTCACCGATACCGTGGGCTTCATCCGGAAACTCCCCACGACGCTCATCGCTGCCTTCCGCGCAACACTGGAGGAGATTGCAGAGGCAGACCTGCTCCTGCACGTGGTGGACATCTCGCACAAGAACGTTCAGGAACACCTGCGGGAGGTAGAAACCACCCTACGGGAGATAGGAGCGCACCGGATCCCGATTCTCACGGCCCTGAACAAGATAGACCGCCTGGATAATGCCAGTGTGGCAGGTCGTTTGCGCCGCGAATACCCCAACGCCATCCCCGTCTCCGCGAGGACAGGGCAGGGCATTGACGATCTGCTCCAGGCAGTGGCGCGGATGCTGGCCGAGGAGTGGATCACCGTAGAGGCCAATATCCCGTACACGGAGGGTGAGATCGTCGCGCTCTTCCACGAACGTGGGGTTGTGGAACACGAGGATCACGAAACGACTGGCACGCACATCGTCGGGCGAATACCCCGATGGCTGCTGTCGGCGCTGCGACCCTATCTGTGATAATAGCAGTGCGGAGAAATACACGATGAAGATTATGCTGAAGTTTTTTGACTGGCTCGCGAATCACAAGGGTGTCCCTGTGCTCCTGGCGATTGGGTTGATCGTGCTCAACTTCCTACTGGTAGTAGCAAATCCAGAAGGGTGGGGGGCGCGTACCAACGTATGCCTGCACGCGGGCCTGGTCGTAGGGCTGTTCGGCGAGTTGCTCGCCGACGTGCTGTAGCGCACGATAGACTTGCGCGCCCACAGGCTTGCGTCGCAGCCACAGAGGTGAGGGAACAGCACAAGGAGCATCGGTAGGGGCGCATATTCATCTTCCGACTAGATATATTATGTCTATAAGTCGTCTCCCCAGGTGAGTAACTTGACATAATATAGGGTTGCAAACCGGCCCCACAACTCGTACACATGCCGTGGTAGCGCCAGCCATCGTTATCTTACGCGCTCGTACGCCCACGTTTCCAACGCAGGTTCAGGAAGTTTCCGGAGGATTGCCG
This sequence comes from Chloroflexota bacterium, assembly GCA_014360805.1. Classification (NCBI taxonomy): domain Bacteria; kingdom Bacillati; phylum Chloroflexota; species Chloroflexota bacterium. Next base: position 9,189 of record JACIWU010000011.1, on the reverse strand, counting down.
CCATATACGCACAGCCTCTTACTCAGGCCTGATTGCACACCTTGTTCGCAACTCTTTGCGAATAACGTCAACAATAACCCTCGGACCGAATCTCTGCAGGTCTGTGTTTTGTAATCCCCCGCCTATGTGTTAGAATAGCCTGGGTTCACGAGAGCGCCGCCCTTGGCTTCTTGTTATGTAAAGTTACCACCCGACAATCCGTGGCGGAAAGCCAGGCGTATGGACGAAATCAAGACAGTCGCCACCAACCGGAAGGCCTATCACGACTTCTTCATTGAAGAAACCTTTGAGGCCGGCATCGCACTCACAGGTACGGAAATCAAATCCGTGCGTGCGGGCCGCGTCAACCTGCGAGATAGTTTCGCCCAGATCAAGGGTGGCGAACTGTGGCTGCAGAACGCGCACATCAGCCCCTACGAGCACGGCAACCGTGCCAACCATGACCCCAAACGCCCCCGCAAACTTCTGATGCACAAGCGGGAAATTCTCCGGCTCCAGGGCAAGGTACAGGAACGCGGGTACACGCTTGTGCCGCTGCGCATGTACATCAAGGCAAGGCGCGCCAAGGTAGAGATCGCCCTGGCCAAGGGCAAGAAGTTGTACGACAAGCGCGAGGCCATCGCCAAGCGGGACGCCGACCTTGCGATGCGCCGCACCCTAAAGGGTCGCGACGACGACTTCTAGCGAGTGCCTGCCTAGCGGCCGTAGAGGTATCCTAGCAAAACCATCCCCACTACTTCCAGGCTTTGCGGGGCGACTTTGTCTGCCGTGTCGGCTGTGGTATGCCAGTATGGATAGTCAAAATCAATGATGTCCACGGACGGCACACCACGCTGCGCAAAGGGAATATGATCATCTATCAGGGTGTACCGCACCTCGGGGACAAAATGGCTGCCCCATCCAAGTTTCCGCGCCACAGCCCAGATTTCGGCCGCGAGTTCCAAGTCCGAATTGCCTTCGTAGTAAATCCGAAGGTCATTGTCGCCAACCATGTCCACCAGGATCATCTTGGAAAGCCCGGCTCCCAGTCGCTGCGCGACAATCTCCGCCCCCACCGAGAACGGCCAGTCGTCTATGCCCCCCTTGTCCTCGCCGTCGAAGAATGCAAGCACGACGTTATAGCCGCTCCGTGCCGGATCGTACACACGGGCCAGTTCCAATAGCACCGACACCCCGCTTGCGCCATCGTTCGCACCCAGGATGGGTTCGCCGCGCCGCGATAGAACGGGGTCGCGATCTGCCGCGGGGCGCGTGTCGTAGTGCGCGCCGATGAGAATTGTGCCCGCGCGCTTCCCCTCGTCGCCGCTCCGCTCCGCCACGATGTTACGAATCTCAACTCCGCGGAACTCTCCCGTTACCCGCGTCGGCATCCACCCTACAGCACGCAGCGAGGACTCTATGTAGTCAGCAGTGCGGACGAGGGCTTCGCTACCTACAGGCCGTGGGCCAAACGCCACCTGCGCAATGACATGGTTGTAGGCCCTCTGTCCGTCAAACTCCGCCGCCTCCCCACCCTGGCAAGCCAGCAGGAGCAGCACGGCCGCCAAAACAAACCAGAGGTACTTCGCATAGCATAACACCCTTTTCATGCAAATTCCTCTACCGCGCAACTTCCTCGCCGCTTTGACTACGCGAAGCCACACCGCGTGTGCCCCTCAGTCTCACTTGGCAGTGGGCATACCTCCTCGCCATTCGCCGCCAGATACGCCCGCAACGAGTCCAGCGCCCTTGCCGCATACTCCCGATACCGCACACGCTTCCCCACAGGAGTCTCCAGCGGAGGCAGCAAACCAAAATTCGCCTTCATCGGCTGGAACGCCTGCGACGAAGGCGTGGACACGTACCATAAAAGCGCCCCCACCATGGTGTCCCGCGGAAAGACCAGCAGCGGCTCTCCACGCACATACCGCACCGCGTTGATTCCCGCCACAAGCCCAGACGCCGTTGATCCAACGTACCCCTCGGTTCCGGTGATTTGCCCCGCGAAAAACAGGTCCACCCTCACCCTGCTCTGCAAAGTCGGCAAGAGCACCGCAGGCGAGTTGAGGAACGTGTTCCGATGCATCTGACCATACCGGACAAAGCGTGCTCTCTCAAGCCCGGGAATCATGCGAAACACGCGGTCCTGCTCAGGCCATCGCAGGTTCGTCTGAAACCCCACCATATTGTACAGCGTGCCAGCGAGGTCATCCTGGCGCAACTGGACCACCGCATACGGGCGGCGGCCCGTCCGCGGGTCCTTCAGCCCCACGGGCCTAAGCGGGCCAAACGCCAGCGCATCGTGCCCGCGTCGGGCGATCTCCTCTACCGGCAAGCACGCCTCAAAGAAACGCCTGTCGGCAGCCTCAAAATCCCGCAATGGGATCGTCTCGGCCGAGACCAGCGCCTCCACGAACCGGTCGTATTCCTCTTTTGTCATGGGGCAATTGATGTAATCATCATCGCCACGTCCATAGCGAGAGGCCGCGAATGCAACCGTCATATCTAAGGAATCCGCCGCGACGATGGGAGCCATCGCGTCAAAGAAACTCAGGTGCTCCGTGCCCACGGCTTCCACGATTCGGCTCGCGAGCGCCTCGCTGGTCAGCGGCCCTGTCGCGAGCACGGTTACCCCGGGCGGAATCTCCCGCACCTCCTGCCGCACGACTTCAACGAAAGGATGAGATGCCAGGCTTTCGGTTACCCTCCGGGAGAACTCCTCGCGGCCCACAGCCAGCGCCCCTCCCGCAGGCACGGCCGTCTCCCGTGCACACCGTATGATCAGCGACCCCAACATTTCCAGTTCGCGTTTCAGCAGGCCCAACGCCCGATCCGGCAAATCTGACCCCAGCGAATTGCTGCACACCAACTCGGCAAACTTATCCGTGCGATGCGCGGGCGTCATGACGAGGGGGCGCATCTCGTACAGGCGCACCTTCACACCCCGCCGCGCAATTTGCCACGCCGCCTCGGAACCCGCCAGCCCGGCCCCGATCACTGTAATGAACTCTTCTCCGCTCACGTTCGGAACCTCCCACAGAGAGTATACCACCGCGAGACAGCGCCGACAAAGTCTTGACACCCGACGCTCTCCATGCTACACTGCGGCAAAGGCTTCGCCTTACCCCCATCACGGAGGATGCAAAATGGCGCAACAGTATGTCATCATCGGCAACGGAATCGCCGGAGTAACCGCGGCAGCAACGTTGGCAGAAGGCGATCCCACCGCCCAGATTACCATCTACACCGACGAGAAGTACCCCTACTATCGCCGTCCATGGCTGCCAGACTTTCTGGCCGGCCGCTACCGGCGAGAAGAACTGTACCCGTACACCGAATCGTGGTATTCCAAGCGCCGCATTCAGGTGCATCTGGATACGCCGGTTTCGCAGATACTCCCGAAGGAACGCACAATCGTGCTGGCGTCGGGCGAGAAAGTTCCCTACGATGCCTTGATGCTGGCATGTGGTGGGTACTCGTTCGTCCCGCCCATAGCCAACGCCGCGCTCAAGGGCTGCTTCACCCTACGCACCCTGGACGACGCGCAGACGATCCATGACTACGCGCAGGACAAGAGGGCCGCTGTCGTCATCGGCGGCGGGCTGCTCGGCCTGGAAAGCGCTCGCGGGCTGAGTGCCCTGGGGCTGAACGTTACGGTCATTGAGGTCTTCCCGCGCCTCCTGCCACGTCAACTAGACGCAGAGGGTGCGGCGATCCTGACGCAACTCATTGAGCAAATGGGTATCTCGGTCATCACGGGCACAACCGTTGAAGCGATCGTCGGCACCGAAACCGCTGTAGGCGTGCAACTCAAAGAAGGGAAAACCATTCCCTGCGACATGGTTCTGTTCTCTGCCGGCATTCGGCCCAAACTCCAGTTGGCAAAGGAGGCGGGTCTGACGGTGAACCGCGGCGTCTTGGCAACCGAACACATGCAGACCAGCGACCCGAACATCTACGTCGCAGGCGATGTGGCCGAGTTCCGCGAGCGCATCTACGGGATTATCCCAGCCGCCATAGAACAGGCACGTGTCGCCGCCGCCAACATGATTCGCCCGCAAAGCGAAACCTATGCAGGCACAACCCCTATCAACACGCTGAAAGTCATGGGCATAGACCTCACGTCCATCGGCATCGTGAACCCCGAGGAGCCGGGCTACACTTCCTACAGGCGAAGCGACCCGGCCAAAGGACTGTACAAGAAACTCGTCTTCAAGGACGGGGCACTGGTCGGTACGATTCTTCTAGGAGACCGCAAGAGCGTTACCCTTATGACGCGGCTTGTCAACCGCAAAGCGCCCGTAGAGGCGGCAGCGAGCCAGATGTTGCTGGACGACTTTGACCTCAAGACCCTGCTCTAGGTGCACTGGCGGTATGGAGAACCCCACACTGCCCGAACTGGCGGCGAGCACCTTCGTGCACTGCCTGGAGGTACTCCCGCCCAGGGGCCCCGACCCCACCCGCATCCTCAACTGCTTGCGCGCCCTGCCGGCAGGGTGCATCCACTTCGTCAACGTGGCCGACTCGCCCATGGCGCGGCCGCGCATGAGCGCAACCCTCTTGGGCTCCATCATGCGCGCGCAGACTCCATGGGACACCATCGTGCACCTGACCGTCCGCGATCGCAACCGGGTGGCCTTGGAAGCAGAGATTCTCGGCGCCCGAGCCGCGGGCATTCGCCACCAACTGGCCGTGTCCGGCGACCCGATAACCTTCTCCGACAGAAAGCCCGCCAAAGCCGTCCACGACCTCACCGTACTTGACCTCATTCGGCTTTGCGCCGACCTGGGGCAAGTTGTGGGGGTCGTCTTTGATCCGTCCCCAAATGTGCGCAAGGCCGAGTTGGCCAAACTTGCGCGCAAGGTGCAAGCGGGGGCCGCCTTTGTCATCACCCAGCCCATCTACGACGAGGAAACCATACCGCACATTCAGGAACAGACAAGCGGCTACGGCGTGCCGGTCATCATGGGCATCCTGCCCCTGTACTCAGCAGCCCACGCGGAGTACCTGAACCAGCATGTGCCCGGAATCCAAATCCCCGACGCGCTGCGCAGGCGGATGGCCCAGAGCCAGGATGCGGTGCGAGAAGGCATTGCCATCGCTCGTGTGCTGCGACAAGCGGCGAGAGAGGCTGGTTTCAACGGCATCTGCCTCATGCCGCCCTTCGGCCACTACGAACTGGCCGTGCCCATTCTGGCGGAGGTTTGGCAAGCACAGCCCTGACCGGAGACGAGCGGCCGTATCTCTGCCGACCTATCCCGCGTTCTGCGACCATAGCAGGGTACTATTTTCCTATTGAACTGCCACACTCCCACACGTATACTGGGAGTGAGTCTGGCAGAGCGCAGGTCTTGATCGCCTGCGTGATATCACGGAGTGAGGAGTCCCCTATGGCAGACCAGAAGAAACGCAAACTTGGAGCCGTTCTGGCGCTCTTCCTGCTATTCTCCCTCGTCGTGCCTGCTGTCGCGGACGAGCCGCCGCGCCTCCCGTCCGCGTTCTATGGCACGGTCACGGCGAACGGTGCCAACGTCCCCAACGGCACGTCCGTCTCCGCATGGATCAATGGAGTAAAATACGCCGAGACGACCACGTTTCTGACCACCGTGAACGGGCAGCAGACCTCGGTCTACACCATCACCGTCCCCGGAGACGACCCGACAACACCTGGTGTAGTGGAAGGCGGGAATGAGGGCGACACCGTAGTGTTCAAAGTAGGTGGCAACCTCACCGACCAGACCGGCACATGGCACGAGGGCACCGACGTAGAACTCAACCTCACGGTGAACTACGCGCCGACGGCAGTCTCCGTAAGCCCCTCCGGCTACAATTCCATGCCTGACTATTGGCGTTCTTTCCAGGCCATCTATGAAGACGGCAATGGTTCGGGCGACCTGCGCGATGTCTACCTCATGTGGAACACCACCGCCACCGACAACACCCAGCAGTTCCGATATGACGTCGTCGCGCGGAAACTGTACATCCGCAACGACGCCAACACAGACTGGGTTGGCGGGTTTGAGCCCGGCGCGAACGTGCAACTGACCAATAGCAATGTTACCCTGGACGTATCCCAAACAACGGTGGTTACCACAACCTCGCAGGTCCGCGTAACCTGGACCATTATGCCCAAACAACCCGCCACTTCGGTCAACTGGAAAGTGTACCTGAAGGCGGTGGACTCCAAATCCCAGTCCACGGGCTGGGTGAACCTGGGAACCTGGCGCGTGAACATGTTCCCTAATGTGGGCGGCCTCTCGCCCGCGTCGGGCACCGTGGCTGTGGGAACGCCGCAGACCTTCACCGTTACCTACTCGGACGAAGACGGCGCCAGTACTCTGAAGACCGCCTTTATCCGCGTTACCATGCAGCCTTCGCCCTACACGGAGCAGTTCCGAGCCTACTACAGGCTGTCGGATGGGAAGATGTTCGTCTACAACGGCAGTTCTTGGATTGGTGGACTTGTCATAGGCACGCCCGGAACGATTGAAACCGCGTATGCGATCCTTGATGTCGGCGCTTCCTCTGCCTCTCAGAGCGCGAAGGTCCTGACCGTCAACTGGAACATCACGTTCAAGGCCGGCACAGAAGGCTCAAAAGATGTCTGGGGCTACATCTACGACAACCAGAACTTCCAGGATGGCTGGGTCCTCATCGGTCAGTGGGTAGTTGGCTCGGGCAGTGCAGCGTCCGTCGTGCGCGAGGGCACGCCACCCGAAGGCGACGCTCCCATCCCGCTGGACGCAGGCCCTGACTTCAAGCCCGTTTTCCGCTCCCCTGACGTGTACCCTGGGCTGCCATCGCCCGGCTTCCTGAACCCGGATCGGACGACTACGAGCACCGGCAAGATCACCCCGCCGGACAAACCGACGCCTGCAATTGAAGCCGTGCCTTCTGCACAGTCCTTGGCGCAGCGAGCGCCCTCCCCCAGCGGGATGCCGGTTGTTGGTATATTCGCGCCAGCACAGTCCAACGTTGCGCCGGGCTGGGGGTGGAACTTCCGCGCCCAGGTCAGCGACCCGTCGGGCTACGCCCACCTCGCCCAGGTCTACGTGCTGTTCAGCCTGGATGGCTCCACGCGAAACGCTATCTACGTGCGCTACGACCAGAACACCAACCGCGTCTACCTGCGCGACTCCGACGACACCGTCTGGCTGGGCGGATATATACCTGGTACCAATGTCAAGATTTCCAGCAACAACGGGACGCTAGATGTGTCCAAAACGACCATAAAGACGTATTCGGGCAACTACCTGGACGTCTATCCGGAGATTCTCTTCAAGGCAACCGGAGCGTCGCAGCACTACCGCATCTTCGTGGCAGCGACGGATGACAGCAATAATGAAACCGGCTGGGTGGAAAAAGGATGGCGCAGGGTGAATATGTGGCCTGGCGACGGTGGGGTAACGCCTTCCAGCAATGTCCAGCCGGTGGGCACCACCTACTCGTACACCACGACCTACACAGACCCCGAACAGTGGTCTGACCTAAAGTATGTCTTCCTTAATATCGCTTCCACACCCGGCGGTACAACTCAATCCCTGTACGCATACTATCAGGTCGCCACAAACCAGATTAGGATGAAAGCGGACTCGGGCAGCTGGATTGGTCCCATCACGCCCGGAAGCGCGCAGAATCTGGAAAACTCGTGGGTGATCATCCATGGGGCGGGATGCTCGGTAACTAAGAGCGGAGACATGCTGAGCATGACGTGGAGCATAGAATTCAAGGCGCCCATGGCCGGCACCACGAAGAACATCTACCTCTACGCCCAGGACCGCTACAACTGGATTGACGCCTGGAAGTACGCCGGCTCCATCCAGATCACTCCGTAGCCCCGGACAACTAGCCGCACACTGCAACAGCCAGGCGGTCGTGCGGCCGCCTGGCTGTGTTGTACCTCCCCGCAGCCAGGGGGCCTTCCCACAGAGTTTTGACATCCAGCACCCTCAGCGTATACTAGGCAAGCTTCGGTAATCCATGGCCAGGAAGAAGAACTGTGAGACTATGGCTTGCTTCAATAAAGAGAATCATTCCCGCTCCCCTGAAACGTGCACTGGTCTGGTGCTACAGAGTTGTTCGGCGCTCGCGTATATACCGTGCCCTCCGGCACCGCCCCCTTAGCCACGACAAGATCCTACAGTATTGGGAATCGCCATGGGATGGGCGCAACGCACCTGAGGAGTACCTCAGCGGAGCAGAAAAGAGCGAACTGCTGCTGCGCCTCGTGCGTCAAGTCGTGCGCACCGACGCATCGCTGCTGGAGATCGGCTGCAATGTGGGCAGGAACCTTAACTACCTGTTCTCAGCCGGGTTCGCGGACCTTACAGGCATTGAAATCAGCAAGCAAGCCGTTCACCTGTTGAAAGCAACTTTTCCGGAGATGGCGCAACAGATCCAAATCTATAATGCCCCGGCCGAAAGCGTGCTTCCAACCCTAGATACGGCCTCCTTTGACCTCGTCTTCACGATGGCTGTACTGGAACATATACACCAGGATAGCGAATGGCTATTTCACGAAATCGCGCGGGTGGTCAAGCAATACCTGATTACCATAGAGGACGAGGAGCACATCTCGTGGAGACATTTCCCCCGCAATTACCGGAAGATATTTGAACGGCTTGGCTTACAGCAAATCCACCACGAAGACTGCTCTAGCATCCCAGGGCTAGGCCCAGGCTTCGTCGCCCGAGTCTTCCGAAAGCCCGCGCCGCGCACCTGACGCTACCACCAAGTCGCTCACCCTGTCGGCAAACAGCACCCGCACCCCGAGAGTCTGCTCCAGCCACTCGGGCGAGCGGTCGTCCAACGTCATCCGTCCTTCGTGATCCAGCATGGCCCTGGGCAGCACAACCCACTCGCCCAACTCCCGCCCGCTGAGCGCCGCCGCCACATCCTCCGCCGTCAACAGCCCGGCGACCGTAACGGTCTCACCGAAGAACCGATTGACCACCGCCACCACATCCACGCGGATGCCCCGCTCGCGCCCCAGCCACGCGGCCACATCTTGGAGCACCGGTGCGAACAACACACCCGTTACCCACGTCATACGCTGCTGCATGGGTGCCTCGCCCACGGCCAGTTTGCGCCGCACCCGCGCCCAGTCGTCCAGGAAGAGCCTCACCAACCCCACGCCGTTCTCCACCTGCGGGAAGCCATCGTACGCCGAGGCGCGCGGCGCGCTCGCCCCAGACAGCAAGTAGAACTCAT